>JASHTP010000508.1 GCA_030040495.1 Alphaproteobacteria bacterium | reverse complement strand
GCCGGCTACGTCCTCACCTGCCAGTCGCGGCCGAAGACGAAGAAGATCGTGCTCGATTACGATCAGGTGTAGCGCGTTTCGCTTCGCGAGCCCGTTGTCGCCTTGCCCGCGAAAGCGGGCATCGAGGGCCAATGGCACCGTCACCGAGCGCGCCGCTCCCGGGTCCCCGCTTTCGCGGGGACGGCGGATGAAAAGGCGCCAGCGCCTTTAACTCCCCCGCTCCTCCGGATCGCCCTCGAACTCCATCGCGCAGAAGCTGCCGCCCTGGAAGAGGTCACCGACGGGGTCGGGCGGCAGCTTGGCCTGCGCCGCCAGCGCCGCCGCGAGGTGATCCTCGCCGCGGTGGCGCGGCCGGTAGCCGAGGCGGAAGGCGGCGGCGTTGTCCCACCAGCCGCGCTCATTGTCGGAGGCGCCGTAGACCAGCTCGTAGCCGAGATCGGGATGCTCGAGCCCGATGCGGACGAGCTGCGCCAGATCCTCGGGATGGATCCAGATGCTGAGCCGCCGCTTGTCGATCGGGTGGTCGTCGACGTTGCCGATGCGGATGGCGAGCACGCCGAGCCCGTGCTTGTCGGCATAGAGCGCGCCGAGCGCCTCGCCGAACACCTTGCTCACGCCGTAGCGCGTATCCGGCCGCGGCGGCACATCCGTGCCGATGCGCCGGCGCCGCCGGTAGAAGCCCACGGCGTGGTTCGAGGAGGCGAAGACGACGCGCTTGACGCCGGCGCGGCGCGCCGCCTCGAACAGGTTGTAGGTGCCGACGATGTTGCTTTCGAGGATCGTCGGCCAATCATTCTCCACCGACATGCCGCCGAGATGGACGACGCCGTCCACCCCGGCGACCGCCCGCTCGACCTGGGCGAGGTCGCCGAGATCGGCGGCGACGAAGCTCTCGCCCGGCGCGAGATCGCCGATCTCCGCGCGGTCGGAGAGGCGCAGCGCCGGATAGACGCCGCCGAGCAGCCGACGGAGCCGCCGGCCGATGCCGCCGGCGGCTCCGGTGACGAGGACGCGCTCCATCGCTCTACTGTGCGACGGTCTTCAGCGGCGGGAAGTCGCGGGAATAGACCGGCTGCGCCAGGAACTTCTTGGGATCGTAGGTCCAGAACTGGCTGTTGTCCGGGTAGACCTTGACGATCTGATCGACGAGGTGGCCGTTCTCCATCGCGATCTTGCGGATGAAGGTGGTGCCGACGGCGTTGCCGTACTCGTCGAGCTTGAGCGGGCCGCGCGGGCTGTCGGCAAGCGCGGCCGAGCGCACCGCCTTGACCAGCGCCGCCCTGTCGTCGGTGCGGCCCTTCAGTTGCGTCAACGCCTTGTCGATCAGCTGGCATCCCAGATAGGTTGCCAGCGAATAGAGTCCGGGATCGACCTTGTACGCGGCGCGGAAATCCTTGATGAAACGCTTGTTGAGCGGCGACTGATAGGTCGTGGAATAGGGCGAGGCGGCGTAGATGCCGGCCGCCTCGTCGCCCATGAAGCGCAGGATCGGCGAATCCGCCGCAGTGCCGTTGCCGAGCAGCGCCAGCTTCTTCTTGAGGCCGAACTCGGCGAACTGCTTGATGAAGCGCACCGGGTTCGAGCCGGCGAGGCCGATGAACACCGCATCGACATCCTTGGCCTGGGCGATCTGCGCGAGAAAGGGCGTGTAGTCGGCGGTGTTGAGCGGCGGCCACAGCTTCATTACCACCTGTCCGCCTTCATCCTCGAAGACCTGCTGGAAGCCGCCGACGGTCTCATAGCCATAGGCAAAATCGTCGGACAGCGTGATGGCGCGCTTGAAGTGCAGGACCTTCACGGCATAGTCCGCCATGGCCTTGCTGTCCTGCGACGAGGTGCCCAGCACGCGCGCCATGTTGGGGTTGGGCCGGCGCTGCGACAAATCCTCGGCCGCAGCCAAGGGCAGCCAAGGCAGCTTCGCCTGAGCGATATAGTCGGTGACGGCGTAAGCTTCGAAGGCGGCGAGCGGCCCTTGCAAGATGTCGACCTTGTCGCGCTCGACCAGCTCCTCGACCTTGGTCTTGGCGCCGGCGGGGTTGCCGCCGGTGTCGCCGACGATCAGCTCGACCTTGCGGCCGGCCATCATGCCGCGGTGCTCCTTGAGGCAGAGGGTGAGCCCCTGCTCCATCTGGATGCCGCCTGCCGCCAGCGGCCCGGTCTTCACCGTGAGCAGCCCGATCCGCACCGGAGCGTCGTCGGCAAGCGCCGGACCGGCCATGGCGGCCAGCGCCAGCGCGGCGAAGCCGAGCCAAAATGACTTCCGCATCGTCTTCCTCCCCTGCCGCAGGGCATTCTGTCGACGCCCCTTGCGCGGCGGGACAACGATGGACCGGAACCGGCCGGCAGTAAAGCCGCCTGTTGCCGGCGCTCGGGCATTCGCCGTTAAGATTCACCACGGAGGCACGGAGGGCATGGAGACGGCGTTTTTTTGGCGCGCGTCGCGCGCCTTTCTTCGCTTCTCCGTGATCTCCGAGCCTCCGCGGACGATCTTTCCCGCCAGCGTCTCGACCTGAGGGGCGACGGTCCGATGCCGGCACCCCCGCATTAGACCGACGCCCGGGCGGCGGCTAGACTGTTGGACGACCAACCAACTCGGCCGAACCGGGGAGCGGACTCCAGCATGTTCACCAGCCGACGCCGCATCCGCGTGGAGTGGGGCGATTGCGACCCCGCGGGCATCGTCTTCTATCCCAACTATTTCCGCTGGTTCGACGCCGCGACCGCGGTGATGTTCGAGAATGCCGGCCTGGCGCTGCCGCAACTCTACCGCGAGCATGGGCTCAAGGGCTTCCCGCTGCTCGAGGCCAAGGCGACGTTCAGCGGCTCGTCCGCCTTCGGCGACGAGCTCGACTGCGACTCCGCCGTCGCCGAGTGGGGCGCCAAGACCTTCACCGTCGCGCACCGCCTGCTGCGCGGCGGGACCCTGCTGGTGGAAGGCTCGGAGCTGCGCATCTGCGCCGTTCCCCACCCCGACGATCCCCAGCGCATCAAGGCGGCGCCGATCCCCGCCCTGGTCAAGGAGCGGCTTGGCGCGGGCTGAGCGAGCCCCTACTCTTTCGCTTCCGGCGGAGGGAGGCGCGGCGCCCCGTGAGCAGCAACCGCATCGGCGAGGAGGAATGGCGGCTTCGCCAGGAGCTGGCCGACTGCTATCGCCTCTTCGCCCAGCTCGGCTGGGGCGAGGCGATCTTCAACCACATCACGCTGCGCGTGCCCGGGCCCGAGCGGCACTACCTGATCAATCCCTTCGGCCTCATGTACGAGGAAGTGACGCCGGAGAACCTGGTGAAGATCGACCTCGACGGCGCTCCGGTCGGCGCCAGCGAGCATCCGGTGAACCCCGCCGGCTTCATCATCCACGGCGCCATCCACCGCGCGCGCGAGGACGCGCATTGCATCATGCATGTCCACACCACCGCAGGCGTCGCCGTCGCCTGCAAGCGCGACGGCCTCTCGCACGACAATTTCTACGGCGCCATGTTCGAGGGCCGCGTCGCCTACCATGATTTCGAAGGCATCTCCGTCCATCCCGAGGAGCAGCCGCGGCTGGTCCGGAGCCTCGGCGACAAGGACGTGCTGATCCTGCGCAATCACGGCCTGCTCGTCCTCGGCGAGGATTTGCCCCACGCCTTCCGCTGGCTCTGGTCGCTGCAGCGCGCCTGCGAGGTGCAATGCCAGGCCGGAGCGCTCGCCGGTCCCGACATCCCGATCGCCGACGAGGTGCGGCGCGCCTCGACCCGCGACGCGCGCGACTTCGCCGCCGGCACCACCGCGCGGCTGATGTTCGACGCGATGGTGCGCCGCATGCGCGCCGAGCGCGGCAACGCCTGACTCCGCAAAGGGAGAGACCATGACCGACCTGCCGTTCCGTTCCGCGCTCGAGCTCGCCGCCGAGATCCGCGCCAAGCGCATCGGCTGCCGCGAGCTGCTCGAGCTCTATCTCCGGCGCGTCGAGCGCTACAACGGCAAGCTCAACGCCGTCATCGCCACCACCCTCGACGCGGCGCGCCGACGCGCCGACGAGGCCGATGCGGCGCTGGCGCGCGGCGAGGTCTGGGGACCGCTCCACGGCGTGCCGATGACGGTGAAGGAATCCTACGACGTCGCGGGGCTGCCCACGACCTGGGGCGCGCCCGAATTCAAGGACAGCATCGCCCGGCGCAACGCGCTCGCCGTCGACCGGCTCGCCGCCGCCGGCGCGGTCATCTTCGGCAAGACCAACGTGCCGCTGATGCTGGCGGACTGGCAGAGCTACAACGCGGTCTATGGCACCACCAACAATCCCTGGGACACCGGCCGTTCGCCGGGCGGCTCCTCGGGCGGGTCGGCGGCGGCGCTGGCGGCCGGGCTCACCGGGCTCGAGGCCGGCAGCGACATCGGCTCCTCGCTGCGCAACCCCGCGCATTATTGCGGCGTCTATGCGCACAAGCCGACCTGGGGCGTGGTCTCGCCGAGAGGCCACGCGCTCGACGGCAGGGTCGCCTATACCGACATCTCCGTCGTCGGCCCGCTGGCGCGCAGCGCCGCCGACCTCGAAGTGGCGCTCGCCGCCATGGCCGGGCCGGACGAGGTCGACGGCTTGGGCTGGCGCCTCGAGCTGCCGAAGCCCAGGGCCGAGCGGCTCGCCGATTTCCGCGTCGCGGTGCTGCTGAGCGTGCCGCACGGAGAGGTCGACCGCGCCGTCCAGGACGGCGTGCAATCCGTCGCCGACACGCTCGCCAAGGCCGGCGCCAAGGTCAGCGACCGCGCCCGGCCGGAGATCGACACGCTCGAGGTCGACCGCCTCTTCCGCTCGCTGCTCGGCGCCGCCATGTCGGGACGCACGCCGGATGATGTGTTCCGCCGCAACCGCGAGAGAGCGGCGGCGCTCGCGCCCGACGATATGAGCGCCACGGCGCTGGGCTTGCGCGCCGCCACCCTCCATCACCGCGACTGGCTCATCGGCAACGAGAGGCGGCACAAGATGCGGCTCAAATGGGCCGAATTCTTCCGCGACTGGGACGTGCTGCTCTGCCCGCCGGTCACCACCGCGGCCTTCCCGCACAATCACGAGGGCGATCCCTTCAGCCGCAGCATCACCGTCAACGGCAAGCCGCGGCCGATCGCCGAGCAGCTCTTCTGGGCGGGCTATTCCGGGCTCTTCTACCTGCCCTCGACGGTGGCGCCGGCGACGCTCACGCCGCAGGGCCTGCCGAGCGGCGTGCAGATCATCGGCGCGCAATATGGCGACCTCACCTGCCTGCGCCTGGCGCGCCTGCTGGAGCGCGAGCATCGCGGCTTCGTCCCGCCGCCGGGCTACGAGGCGAGCTGAGGGGCGGAGGGTGGATCTCGCCGCCTTCACGCGATCGCTGGCGCGGCAGCGGCCGCCGGACGGGCTCGGCCTCGCGCTCCAGGCGCTGTGGTGGGACATGAGGGGCGACTGGGGCGAGGCGCATCGCTGCGCCCAGGAGCAGGAGGATGCGGCCGGCGCCTGGGTGCATGCCTACCTGCACCGAAGCGAGGGCGACGCCGCCAATGCCGGCTACTGGTACCGCCGCGCCGGCAAGCCGGCCGCCTCCGGCCCGCTCGAGGCCGAGCGCGAGGCGATCGCGAAGGCGCTGCTGGGCGAAGCCTAGCTCGGTTTCGTTCTGCGGAAACCACCGCGCGTTCGACCCCTCTCCGCGCACAGCGGGGAGAGGGTTCAGCCCGTCGCGGTCCGTTCCAGCGGCGCCTTAGGCGCGCCGCGGCAGGGGCGTCGGCGCCTGCGCCGAGTCGCTGGTGCCTTGCGCCTGGATCTGGCCGGAGATCTCGCCGCCGCGCTCGATCTCGATCTGATGGTAGCGGACCTCGGCGGCGATCTTGCCGCTGGAATGGACGAGGAGGCGGCCGCTGACGGTGAGCGCGCCTTCGAAGCGGCCGCGGATCTCGGCGCTTTCGACGGAGGCCGAGCCGGTGAAGAGGCCGCCTTCGGCGATGTCGATGTCGTGGCAGCCGGCGATGTTCGCCTTCACCGTGCCCTCGACCACCAGGCAGTCGCAGGAGGTGATCTCGCCGGAGAAGACGATGCCGCGGCCGACGACGAGCTTGCGCGTCGCCGACTCGTTCTTGCCGTTCGGCTGGGCCAGGAGGGAAGCGGGGGTCGCGGGCTTGGACAGGATCATGAGGGACGGGCTCCCGAATCGGGCGAGCTGGTGCAGATGAGCGCGGTCGACCTTACCCCGGCTCGGCGGGGATCGGCCGGGGTCAATTTTGGTACCCAAAGAGTGGCGAAACCAAGGCCGGGCTTGCCGCACTTCGGCCGCGCCCTTATATCGCGCAAGCCCCTTCCCTCCGCGAGGCCTCCCCGCCATGGCCATGAGCGAGCGATCCGCCGAGGGCGCCCGAGCGGCGCCGGCGGGCCAGGCGACGGAGCGGCCGCGCGGCCGCAGCCTGCTCTCGCTGCTGCCGCTGCTGGGCTTCCTCAGGCCCTACCGACGGCAGCTCGCCGGCGCCACCATCGCGCTCATCGTCTCCTCGGCCTC
>JASHTP010000507.1 GCA_030040495.1 Alphaproteobacteria bacterium | reverse complement strand
GCCGGCTCGGCGCCTTGGCGACGCTGGCGCCGCGGCGTCTGCCGGGCCCGGGCGCGACCGAGCGGCCGCAGAGCTTCCCGGCCGAGGGCAAGCGCCGGAAGCGCGTGGCGCTGCTCGCCGGCTGCGCGCAGCAGGTGGTGGCGCCGGAGATCAACGAGGCGACGGTGCGGCTGCTGACGCGGCATGGCTGCGAGGTGGTGGTGGCGAAGGGGGCCGGCTGCTGCGGCGCGCTCCTCCACCACATGGGGCGCGACGCGCTCGGCCTGGTGAAGGCCAACGTCGACGCCTGGACGCGCGAGCTCGAGACGAGCGGCCTCGACGCCATCGTCATCAACACCTCGGGCTGCGGCGTCACCGTGCGGGATTACGGCTTTATGCTGCGCACGGACCCGGACTATGCCGCCAAGGCGGCGCGCGTCGTTTCGCTGGTCCGGGACATTTCGGAGCTCATGACCGAGCTCGGCCTCGCGCCGCGCACCGGCGGCGCCGGCGGCCGCGTCGCCTATCACGCCGCCTGCTCGCTGCAGCACGGGCAGAAGCTGCGCCGGGAGCCGCAGGCGCTGCTGACCGAGGCGGGCTTCGCCGTGCTCGAGGTGCCGGAGGCGCATCTCTGCTGCGGCTCGGCCGGCACCTACAACATGCTGCAGCCGGCGATCGCGGCGCGGCTGCAGCAGCGCAAGGTCCGCAACATCGCCAGCACCGGCGCCGAGCTCGTCGCCGCCGGCAATGTCGGCTGCATCGAGCAGATCGCCCGCGCCAGCGATCTGCCGGTGGTGCACACCGTCGAGCTGCTCGACTGGGCGACGGGCGGCCCGAAGCCGCGGGCCTTGCAGCACCGCTAGGGCACTTTCGACCGGGCGCCGGCGGCGACCGGAAGCGCGCCCTTGTCAAGCCGAAAGCGCCGGGAGGGGCCTACGCCATTGGCGTACCCCAATGGAATTTTTTCCACCCTACGCCAATGGGGTAGGGCGAGGCGCCGCGGAGCGGGCGAGCGCGGCCTGGCCTGCCGGCGGCATCGGCATCGCAGGGTTCACGATGTCAGAGAGCGGCATGAGCGATGCTACCACGGGACCCCTTGGGCCGCTGGCCCCGCGACGGGATGCCTGCTTCAGGCTTCGCCCTCTCCGCTCGACGGGGAGGATGGGGAAGGCGGCACGGAAGCGAGCTTGTGCGATCTGCCTGCCAGCCGCGGCACCGCCAGCGACAGCGCCAGCGCCGCGACGCCGATCAGCGTCGGCGCGATCCAGTCCGCCTTGCCGGCGGCGAGCGACAGGCCGGCGGCGCCGAATTCGGCGCCGGCGACGGTCATCGGCAGCTGGCCGAGCAGCGATCCCAGCACATAGGACCCGAGATCGAGCCGCGTCAGCCCCAGCGCATAGTTCCCCAGCGAATGCGGGATCACCGGCACCAGCCGCAGCATCGCCACCGCGCGCCAGCCGCCGCGCTCGGCGCGCAGCAGGATCGGCCCGAAGCGCTTCATGCTTTCGAGATCGACGATGCCGTCATTGACGTAACGGGCGACGAGGAAGCCGGCGACGGCGCCGATGACGCTGCCGAGCGCCGCCCAGAGCGTTCCCATCCAGACGCCGAAGACCGCGCCCGCCACCATCGCCAGGACGGTGCGCGGGAAGAAGATCAAGCTGGCGACGAGGTGGATGAGCAGGAAGACGAGCGGCGCCGCCGGCATCCGCGCGATCGCCTGCGCGATCGCTTCGGCGTCGAGGCTGTCGCGGTTGGCGGCCATCCAAGCGATGCCGGCGAGGACGAGCAGCGCCAGCGCGAGCCGGCCGGCGCGGCGGAGATGGGCGAGCGGCTTGGTTTCAGGCATCGTCGGCCACGATCTCCGGCAGCTTGGCGCGGCGCATCAGCCACATCACCCCCATGAGATCGGCGATGCCGATGAAGAGGCGATCGAGGGTGCCGTAATTGGAGGCGCCGCGCCGGCGCGGCCGGTGGTTCACCGCCACCGAAAGGGTGCGGCCGCCCTGGCGCTTCACCAGCGCCGGCAGGAAGCGGTGGCAGTGATCGAAGAAGGGCAGGTCGAGGAACAGCTCGCGGCGGAAGAGCTTCAGCCCGCAGCCGGTGTCGGGCGTGCCGTCGCCGAGGAGCGCGCCGCGCACGAGGTTGGCGATGCGCGAGGAGACGCGCTTCACCGCGCCGTCCTGCCGCCGCCGCCGCCAGCCGGCGACGAGCAGCGGCGCCGTCGCCGGCGCCTCGCGCGCGATGCGCCAGAGTCGCGGGATGTCGGCGGGATCATTCTGCCCGTCGCCGTCGAGGGTGGCGATCCAGGCCGCCCGCGCCGCCTTGACGCCGGTGCGGATCGCCGCGCTCTGCCCGGCGCTGCGGCGGTGGCGCACCAGCCTGAGGCGCGGGAAGTCGCGGGCGAGCGCGCGCACCGACGACGCGGTGTCGTCGCTCGAGCCGTCATCGACATAGAGGATCTCGTAGTCGCAGACGCCGTCGAGCGCGGCGCGGATCTCGGCGACCAGCGGCGCGATGTTGGGCGCTTCGTTGCGCACCGGGATGACGACGGAAAGCTCCATGGGCCGCGGCGGTGTAGCACGGTTCGGCGGGCGAGACAAAAGCCCCGGCGCTCACCGCCGGTCGCCGCCGGCGTCCGGCACGGCGTTGCGGCGCGCCGCCACTTCGAGCAGCGTGCCTTCGGGCCGGCCGACCACGACGATCGGCGTGCCCTTGGCGAGGTCGGGGCCGGTGGCGAGCCACGAGATGTCGCGCACGCGCACCTTGCCGCGCCCCGCGACGATCGGCTCTTCGACGATGCCGGGCTCGCCGAGCGGCCCGTGGCCGATGGCCTCGGCGGCGCGGTGGGCGAGAAAGCGGCTATAGAAGGAGTGGCCGGCGACGAGGATGGCGATGGTGGCGGCGACGAAGATGGCGAGCTGCCAGACGATGTCGGCGATGCCGAAGAAGCGGGCCGCGATCGCCGTCACCAGGGCGCCGAGCGCGAAGAAGATGAGGAAAATGCCGGGGGCCACCACCTCGGCGATGGCCAGCATCAGGGAACCGAGCACCCAATATTCGGCGAGCATCGACGCCGCCCCCGCTCAGCCTTTCGCCTCGACCAGCTCGGCGATGCCGGCGACGGCGACGACGACGAGCAGGACGAGGGCGCCGAGGATGGGCGACATCGGGCTCTCCGCCAGGGTTCGGGCCGATCCGGCCAGCGATCGGCGCATTCTACGGTTTTGCCGCGCCGGTGACGAGCCTGCTCGTTGCCGCCGCGGGCGGCGCGACGCGGTTGGCGGCGAGGCGGCGGCGGGTCTATCCTGACGCGCATGACCCGCCTCGTTCTCGCGACGCTCGTCGTCGCCGCGCTGACCGGCGCACCGGCCCGCGCCGCGCAGGACGATCCGCGGCTCGCCGCGCTCTTCGCCGCGCTCAAGAGCGCGCCGTCGGACGAGGCGGCGAGCGCGGCCGAGCGGCAGATCTGGCAGATCTGGACCGAGAACAAGAACCCGGAGATCGAGCGGCTGATGCGCGAGGGCATCGCCGCGATGCAGGAGGACGACCAGGACTCGGCGCTCGACGCCTTCAACGCGGTGATCAAATATGACAAGAACTTCGCCGAGGGCTGGAACAAGCGCGCCACGGTGGAGTTCGCCATGGGCAATTATCCGGCCGGCATCGCCGACATCGAGCGGACCCTGGCGCTCGAGCCCCGGCATTTCGGCGCGCTCTCCGGCCTCGGCCAGATCTACCTCGCGCTCGATCGCAAGAAGCTGGCATTGAAGGCGTTCCGCGCCGCGCTCGCCATCGACCCTCATCTTGCGGAGGTGCGGCACGCGGTCGAGGAGCTCGAGAAGGAGCTCGAAGGCACGCCGCTCTGAGCCCTCGGCGGTAGGGATATATCAACCGGCGGCGGCGTATCACCGTCAGAGGACAGGCTGGTGATCGCTAAAATGCCGGTCAATTCCGCTGCTCTCGTCGCCGCCACGCGCTTGGGATTCGCCGCGCGTCCGGGCGATCTCGCCGCGATCGGCCGCGATCCCCGCGGCTGGGCGCTGGCGCAGCTCCGCCGCGACGCCGCGCCGCTTCCGTCCAATTTGCCGAGCTCGGCCAGCATGGTGGTGGCGGAGCTGGAGATGCGCCGCAACAAGGGCGAT
>JASHTP010000506.1 GCA_030040495.1 Alphaproteobacteria bacterium | reverse complement strand
GGCGCGCGCCGTGCCCGCCCGCCTCGCTGCCTTGCGCGACGATGACGTCGGCTCCGGCGGCAAGCGCCTCGTCGAGATGGGCGAGCGTCTGGATCTGGCAGATGAGCTGCGCGCGCGCCGCCTTGATCCGGCCGGCGAACGGGCGGGGATCGCCGAAGGAGAGCATCAGCGCCGCCGGGCGGTGCGCGAGCGCGCGGTCGAGCAGCGCCGGCCGCTCCGCCAGCGACCAGGTGATGAAGCCGCAACCGACGCGGTGATTGCCGGCGGCGGCGAACTGCCGTTCGAGCCATTCGGCGTCGCCGTAGCCGCCGCCGATGAGGCCGAGCCCGCCGGCCGCGGTGACCGCGCCGGCGAGCGCCCCGCCGGAGATGTTGCCCATCGGCGCCAGCAACACCGGATGCCTGATGCCGAGGCGTTCGGTCAGACGGGTCTCGATCGGCATGGGCGGCCTCCGCGGCGATGGCGTCCGGCGATCATAGCGGCGTCGGGGCGCCGGCTGCCACAAAGCTGCAACGAAGCGCCGATCGCTCTTTCTTCCGCGCGGGGATATGCGCTACATCTGGCGCGCCGCGAATTCGACCGCCGGAGCAGAGAGAGCGATGCAACAGCGCTGGGGGCTGCCCATCGTCGCCTGGCCGACGCGGCTAAGGCCGACCTACTGGGACGGGATCGCGCTGCCGCTGGTGCTGGGCAGCATCGTGCTGATCGCCTGGGCGAGCCGGCAGATGAACGTGCCCTACCGGATCGGCGAGATGCTGCCGCTCTCGCTCGACCCGCTCTATCTGCCGGAATACGGGCTCAGGACCGTGCTGCGCATGGCGCTGGCGCTGGCGGCGTCGCTCACCTTCAGCCTCGCCTATGCCGCGCTCGCCGCCAAGAGCCGGCGCGCCGAGAAGCTGCTCATCCCGGTGCTCGACATCCTCCAGTCGGTGCCGATCCTGGGCTTCCTGTCGATCACGGTGACCGGCTTCATCGCGCTCTTCCCGGGCAGCCTCTTGGGCTACGAGTGCGCGGCGATCTTCGCCATCTTCACCTCGCAGGCCTGGAACATGACGTTCAGCCTGTACCAGTCCTTCATCTCCGTGCCGGCCGATCTGCGCGAGGCGGCGCGGATGTACCATCTCTCGCCCTGGCAGAGCTTCTGGCAGCTCGAAGTGCCCTTCGCGCTGCCCAATCTCGTCTGGAACATGATGATGTCGGTGTCCGGCGGCTGGTTCTTCGTCGTCGCCTCGGAAGCGATCAGCGTCGCCGGCCAGGACGTCAAGCTGCCGGGCGTCGGCTCCTACATCGCGCTCGCCATCGAGCAGCGCGATCTCGCCGCCGTCGGCTACGCCATCCTCGCCATGCTGGTCTTCATCCTGATCTACGACCAGCTGCTGTTCCGCCCGCTGCTCGCCTGGGCGCAGCGCTTCAAGGTCGAGGCGATCGGCGGTGACGAGATCGAGCCGCCCTGGTTCCTCACCATGCTGCAGCGCGCCCGTCTCTTCGACCTGCTGCGCTCGCTCTTCGACCATGCGGCGGCGCTGCTGAGCCTGGCGGCGAAGCGCGCCGCGCCGCGCCGCGAGCGCCTGCCGCGGCTGCGGCTCGCCGAGGCGCGCTGGGTCGATCTCGCATGGAACGGCCTGCTGCTCGCCGGCGCCTTCTATGCGCTGCTCGAGATCGCGCGCTTCGTGCAGAGCGAGGTCGGCCCGCGCGAGGTGCTGCACGTGCTGCTGCTCGGCTTCGTCACCCTGGTGCGCGTCGTCGTCCTGATCGCGCTCGCGGCGGTGTTCTGGGTGCCGGTCGGCGTCTGGATCGGATTGCGCCCGCGTCTCGCCCACCGCGTCCAGCCGATCGTGCAGTTCCTCGCGGCCTTCCCGGCCAACCTGTTCTTCCCGGTCGCCGTCGCCGCCATCCTGCGCTTCCACCTCAACGTCGAGATCTGGCTGAGCCCGCTGATGATCCTCGGCACGCAGTGGTACATCCTCTTCAACGTCATCGCCGGCACCCTGTCGCTGCCCACCGATTACCAGTACGTCGCCAGCAACCTCGGCGTGTCGCGCTGGCTGTGGTGGCGCCGGCTGGTGCTGCCCGGCATCTTCCCGGCTTTCGTCACCGGCGCGGTGACCGCCTCGGGCGGCTCGTGGAACGCCAGCATCGTCTCCGAAGTGGTGCGCTGGGGCAACGACACGCTGGTGGCCACCGGCATCGGCGCCTATATCGCGCAAGAGACGGACAAGGGCGATTTCCCGCGCATCGCGCTGGGCATCTGCGTCCTCAGCCTCTATGTTCTGCTGTTCAACCGCCTGCTCTGGCGCCGGCTCTACCTGCTGGCCGAAGAGCGGCTGCGCCTCGACTGAGCAGGGACGGACATGCCCGACGACGGCCGCCTCATCTATGCCGAGAAGGTCTGCAAGACCTACCAGACCGCCGAGACCCCGGGCCGCCTCGTGCTCGACCATGTCGATTTCTCGCTGCGCGAGGGCGAGATCGTCGCCATCCTCGGCAAGTCGGGCTCGGGCAAGTCGACCTTCCTGCGCGTCCTCGCCGGCCTGACGCCGCCGAGCGAGGGCCGCGTCGCCTATCGCGGCCAGATCGTCGAAGGGCCGGCGCACGGCATCGCCATGGTGTTCCAGACCTTCGCGCTCTTCCCCTGGCTCACCGTGCTCGGCAATGTCGAGCTCGGCCTCGAGGCGCAGGGCGTGCCGCGCGCCGAGCGCCGCCACCGCGCGCTGAAGGCGATCGACCTGATCGGCCTCGACGGCTTCGAATCCGCCTATCCCAAGGAGCTGTCGGGCGGCATGCGCCAGCGCGTCGGATTCGCCCGCGCGCTCGTCGTCAATCCCGACGTGCTGCTGCTCGACGAGCCGTTCTCGGCGCTCGACGTGCTGACCGCGGAGACGCTGCGCGGCGACCTCATGGATCTCTGGGTCGAGCGGCGCGTGCCGACCAAGGGCATCATCCTCGTCTCGCACAACATCGAGGAGGCGGTGGAGATCGCCGACCGCATCATCATCTTCGGCAGCGATCCCGGCCATATCCGCGCCGAGATCCCGGTGACGCTGCTGCGGCCGCGCGACGTCACCAGCCCGCGCTTCCTGCAGATCGTCGACGAGGTCTACGCCATCCTCACCACCGTGCCCGGGCGCGAGCCGGGCCGGCGCGGCGCGCGCGGCGCCGAGACGGTGGGCGTGGGCTACCGGCTTCCCGCCGCCTCGATCCAGCAGCTCGTGGGCCTGCTCGACGCGATCTGCGCGCCGCCCTATTCCGGCCGCGCCGACCTGCCGCACCTCGTCGAGAGCGAGCACATCGAGGACGAGGCGCTCTTCGTCCTCGTCGAGGCGCTGCAGCTGCTGGGCTTCGCGCAGGTCGCCGGCGGCGACATCTGGGCGACGCCGATCGGCCGCAACTTCGCCGAGGCCGACCTGCAGACGCGCAAGCAGATCTTCGCCGAGCAGCTCAGGCGCTCGATCCCGCTCGCCGCGCATATCCGCAAGGTGCTGGACGAGCGTCCCGGCCACAGCGCGCCCGAGGCGCGCTTCCTCGCCGAGCTCGAGGATCATCTCTCCGAGGAGGAGGCGGCCGAGGTGCTGGAGACGATGATCAATTGGGGCCGCTACGCCGAGCTCTTCGCCTATGACTATGATCGCGGCGTGCTGAGCCTCGAGAATCCGACCTGAGCGCCGCGGCGCGATGCTGAGGCCGGGGTCGCTGCCCTTCACCCTCCTGCTCGGCGCGCTGACGGCGATGACGGCGTTCGCCACCGACATGATCCTGCCGGCGCTGCCGACGCTGACCCGCGCGTTTGCCGCCTCGCCCGAGCGCGTGCAGCTGACGCTGAGCCTCTTCGTGCTGGGCTATGGCGGCGGCCAGCTCTTCTACGGCCCGCTCTCCGACCGCTTCGGCCGCCGGCCGATGCTGCTCGCCGGCCTCGCCATCTACACGCTCTCGGGCTTCGCCTGCGCGCTCGCGCCCAGCATCGAGCTGCTGGTTGCCGCTCGCCTGATCCAGGGGCTCGGCGGCTGCGTCGGCCCGATCCTCGTCCGCGCCATCGTCCGCGATCACTACAGCGGCGTGCACGCGGCGCGGATGCTGTCCTACGTCATACTGGTCTTCGCCATGGCGCCGATGGTGGCGCCGCTGCTCGGCGGCGTGCTGCTGGCGCTCTTCGGCTGGCCGTCGATCTTCCTCGCCTTCGGCGTCTTCGGCCTGGGGCTGATGCTGGTCACCTGGCTGGGCTTCGGCGAATCGCTGACCGTGCTCGACCGGAACGCGCTCAAGCTCACCCGCCTGGCGGCGAACGGGCGCCGCTTCTTCGCCAACCGGCAATGCGTCGGCTACATGCTGATCAACAGCTTCATCTTCGCCGGACTCTTCGCCTTCATCTCCGGCTCGCCTTTCGTCTTCATCGAGGTCTATGGCGTGCCGCCCGGCCGCTTCGGTCTCTACTTCGCCTTGAGCGCCTTCGGCATCGTGCTGGGGGCGCTCGCCAATGGCCGGCTGGTGCGGCGACGCCCGCCCGAGCGCGTGCTGCGCCTCGGGCTGGCGCTGCTGGCGTCGGCGGGCGCGCTCATGCTGGCGGTCGCGCTCAGCGGCTGGGGCCGGCCGCTGCTCTTCACCTTGGCGATGATGGCCTATGTCGTCGCCCAGGGCCTGTCGATGCCCAACGCCATCGCCGCGGCGATGGAGCCGCTGCCCGACATGGCCGGGATGGGCGCGTCCTTCCTCGGCGCGATGCAGATGCTGGGCGGCAGCATCGCCGGCTACTTGGTCAATGCTCTTTATGACGGGACGCCGATGCCGATGGCCGCCACCATTGCCGCCATGGGGTTCGCCGCTCTCCTCTCCTACCGTCTGGCCTTACCCGGAATTTCACGTGCGGAGAGCGGCTCGAGCCTGTAAGAGAGGGCGGGGATGACCGTGCCGTCCCGCTGCCCATAATCCGTTGACCGGGCTCCGGCGCCCGGCTTACCTTGCCACCGACGAGAGGCGGACCCCGACCATGATTCAGCGCTTTGACCTCGCCGCGCGCAGCGTCGCTGCCGCCACTTTCCTTGCCGCCGCGCTCCTTGCCATGCCCGCCGCCGCGCTCGCGCGCCCGTCGGCGCTGCAAGTGGCGCAAGCCGCCCCGGCCGCGCCGGCGCAGCCGGCGAAGCCCAAGCGGACGCGGGTCGACCGCGTCGAAATGCGCATCACGCAGCTGCACGCCGAGCTCAAGATCACGCCGGCGCAGGAGACCTTGTGGAACGCCGTCGCCCAGGCGATGCGCGACGACGCCAAGGCGATGGAGCAGGCGATCGAGCAGCGCCGCCAGGCGAAGTCGATGACCGCCGTCGACGATCTCAAATCCTACCAGGCGATTGCCGACGCCCATGCCCAGGGGCTGCAGAAGCTGGTGCCGGCCTTCCAGGCGCTCTACGGCGCCATGCCGCCCGAGCAGCAGAAGGTCGCCGACGCCGTCTTCCGCGGGAGCCATCGTCGCCACGCTCCGCGGAAGCCGAAGCAGCCCTGAACCGTCGGTCCGCGCCGGCACCCTTTGGTGAAGGAGGCCCGCATGAGCAGCGCTAGGATTCCGCGTTTCGTTGCCGCGGCGGGGTTGGCCCTGGCCGCGCTGGCCGCCGCGGCGCCGGCGCGCGCCGACGACCGGCACCATCCGCCGCCGCACGTGGTGCACGACCGCGACTGGTACCGCCACCATCCCCCGGCGCCGCCACCGGCCTATGCGCCGGTCTACGCGCCGCCGGCCGTCGTCTATACGCCGCCGGCGCCGGTGGGCGGCATCAACCTGATCATCCCCTTCAACTTCCGGTAAGCGGGCGCAGCCGTCGCTTGGCCGACGCCGGCGCGGTGTGTTAGGCAAGGCGGGTGATGCCCACGGATAGCTTCTGGCCGATGATCGACGCCGCCTGCCGCGGCGGCGCGGCGGCGCTGCTGCTGCTGCTGGCGGTGCTGCTGCTGCGCCAGGCGCGGCGCTCGCCGGCCGCGCTTTACGGCGGGTTGGCGGCGCTCGGTACCATCGCCTATCTCGCCACCTCCTGGCCCGACCTGTTCCTGCTCCAGTCCTTGTGGCTCTTGCCCTTCTCGCTCGTCAGCATGGGTTCGCTGGCGGTGCTGTTCCTGTTCGCCCGCGCCTGCTTCGACGACGAGTTCAAACCGTCCTGGCGCGACGGAGTGCCGTGGCTTGGCCTGGTCGGGGCCGGCTTCTGGTGCGGCTGCACCCAATCGCTTCCGGCCTGCTATGCCTTCCAGGCGGGGCAGTTGCTCTGTGTCGCCCTGATCATCCGCGAGGCGCTCGCCGGCCGGGCCTCCGATCTGGTCGAAGGGCGCCGCCGTTTCCGCATGGTGCTGGTCGTCGCCGCCGCGACCTACGCGCTGTTCATCGTCCTGATGGAGATGGCGGAGCGCGGGCCGGCTTTCCCCGCGCCGATCAGCGCCGGCAACGCCGCCGGACTGCTGGGCTTCGTCTTCCTCGTCGCCCTGGCCGAGCTCGCGCTCTCGGGGCGCGGCGGCTTCGTGCCCCTGCCCCAGCCGCGCCGACCCGCGCCGGCCGATCCGCCGGAAGGCGATGCCGCCGAGACCGTCCTGCTCGAGCGGCTGCGGCGCCTCATGGAGAGCGAAAAAGCCTATCGCCAGGAAGGCCTTGCCATCGCCGGGCTGGCGGCACAGCTCGCCGTGCCGGAATACCGCTTGCGCCGGCTCATCAACCAGCGCCTCGGCCACCGCAATTTCAGCAGCTTCGTCAATGGCTACCGTCTCGCCGAGGTGCGCGCGGCGCTGGCCGATCTGGCGCAGGCGGAGGTGCCCATCATCACCATCGCGCTCGATGCCGGGTTCCAGTCGCTGGGCCCGTTCAACCGTGCCTTCAAGGCGGCGACCGGCATGACCCCGACCGATTATCGCCGCCAGCAGCTGGATCGGGCAGAGAAGACCCGTGCGGCCTCGCCAAATTCGGAAATCGGCAAGCCTTTCCCTGCCTGATCGTCGATTCCGGCGAGAAGCGACCCGTCCGGTCCGGCATGCTCCGGCTCTCCTTGTTGC
>JASHTP010000505.1 GCA_030040495.1 Alphaproteobacteria bacterium | reverse complement strand
GAAACACAACTCGCTGCATTGACCTACATCAATCGGCCTGCGGCGAAAGGCAGCGATCCCGGGCGCGCGGCCGCGATCGGCACAGCGAGCGAACAGCGATCCCTGGAGGGCGCGGCTATTGCTGCGCGACGATCTCGGCCAAGCGCGGCCGCCGCTCCGGCTTCCACACCGGCGGCCGGAACTTCAGCGGAACGAGGATGAGCCCGGCCGCGACCGCCATGAGGCCGGCGACGCCGATGGCGAAGGGGAAGCCGTGCCGCTCGATCAGCACGGCCGACAGGATGCCGCCGTAAAGCCCTCCGGCGCCCTTGGCCAGCGCGTAGAGCACGCCGTAATTGCCGCCGGCGGCGGCCTCGCCGAAATAATGGCCGATGGTGATCGGGAAGAGGGAGAAGAGCGAGGCCCAGAAGAAGATGGCGAGGATGGCGGCGATCACGAACAGAGCTTCGCCATGCACGGCGCCGGCCACGACGGTCAGGAACAGCAGCAGTCCCGAAACCACGTAGCTGACGATCATCATGGTCTCGCGGCCGAAGCGGTCCGAGAGCGAGCCGAGCACGAGCTTGCCGAAGCCGTTGGCGAGCGCGATGCCGCCGGCCGCCGCCGTGGCCGCCGTCGCGGTGAAGTGGAAGCTGTTGGAATAGGCGACCATCTTGCTCATGCCGGCGAGGCCGGCGCTGGAGATGAGGACGAACGATGCGATCAGCACCCACATCTGCCAGGTGCGCAGCGCTTCGGCGACGGTGTAGTCGTGGTCCGACGGCCGCGTCGCCGCTTTGCTTTTCGCTGTCCAGCCCGCCGGCTTCCAGCCGCGCGGCGGGTCCTTCATCAAGACCGCCGCGAGGATCGAGACGCCGCCGATGACCGCGGCCATGATGTAGACGACGTCGAAGAACACCGCGCTCGGCGCCGTCGCGGGAATGGCGCGGATGGGAAAGATGAAAGGCAGCGAGCCCCAGGAGAAAGCGCCGGCGATCACCCCGGTCGTCAGGCCGCGCCGATCGCAGAACCACTTGTTCCCGGTGCTGACCGCGTTGTTGTAGATGAAGCCGGCGAAGAAGCTGCCGACGCACCAGAGGCCGGCGACGAGCGGGTAGGAGGGACCGAGCGAAAGGGCGAAAATGCCGAGCCCGGCGAAGATCCCGCTCAGCGCGGTCGTCCAGCGCGGCCCGAACCGGTCGCGCAGCATGCCGCCGGGCAGCATGCCGACCGACTGGAAGATGACGAAGAGCGTGAACAGCAGCGCGACCTGCTCGTGCGACCAGCCATAGAGCGCGCCGAGATGCCCCGACATCGAGCTCCAGGCATATTCGAACGGGCTAATGACGAACATCGCGAAGAAGGCGGCCGCGAAGGTCACGTAGCGGCTGTAGCCCAGGATCTCTCGGTCGGTCTTGGTCGCCCCCGTCGACATGGCGCGCCTCCTTACCGCATCTTCACCACCACCTTGATCGCGTCCTCGATGCGCTCGCGCGCATAGCGGATGGCCGTCGGCACGTCGTCGAGGGAGAAACTGTGGGTATGGATGATCTTGGCGTCGAAGCGCTTCTGCGCCATGAGCGCCGCGGCGCGGTGGGTGGCGCTCCTGCCCTCGCCGCGGATGCCGAAGACGTAGATGTTGTTGCGCACGAGATAGGCGAGATCAACCGGGACGGGATCGCCCGGGAAGGCGGCGAGGCAAATGCGCCCGCCGCGATTCACCATCTTCGCCGCGTCGTTGAGGGCGTCGGGCGCGCCGGAGCATTCGAGCACGTATTGCACGCCCTTGCCGTTGGTGGTGCGCCGCACCGCCGCCACCGCGTCCTCGGTGCGCACATTCACCACCTCGTCGGCGCCGAGCTTCCTGCCCATCTCGAGGCGGCGATCGCGCGTGCCGGTGAGGATCACCGGCGCGGCCCCGAGCGCCTTGGCGACGGCGACGCCCATGAGGCCGATCGGCCCCGGCCCGGTGACGACGACGCCCTCTCCGGCGATCAGCCCGCCCATGACGTCGAGCCCGTACATGGCGGTGCCGGCGGTGACGATCAGCGTCGCCTCCTCGTCCGGCATGTCGTCGGGCACATGCACCATGGTGTTGATGCTGTTCACCGCATATTGGGCGAAGCCGCCGTCGGTGGTGAAGCCGTTGGCGCGATGACCCTTCGAGGGGAAGCCGTAATTGAGGCAGGAGGTGTACATGCCCTCGCGGCACCGCGCGCAGCGGCCGCAGCCGGCATGGACCTCGACGGCGATGCGGTCGCCGATCTCGAACTCGTCGACCGAGGGGCCGAGCTTCACGATCGTGCCCATATATTCGTGGCCGATGGTGAAGTTGCGGTTGAAGGGGGATTGGCCCTCGACGATCGCCGGCAGGCCGTGCTTCATGATCTCGATGTCGGTCGCGCAGACCGCGATCGCGTCGACGCGCACCAGCACTTCCGCCTTGCCCGGCTCCGGCACGGGCTTTTCCACGAGCTTCAGCTCGTCCGGACCGCCCAGCACCCAGGCCTTCATGGTCCGCGGGATCTCGAACTGGTTGCTGCGGGCCGCGCTGCTCGTCGCCATGTCCTGTCCTCCGGGGAAAGGGTTTCGTTCAGCGGGACGGGAGCCCGCCGGAAGCCGCCTCGTCTCGCCTCGCGCCCTCCGCGAGCGCGCCGCCCGAGCCGAGCTCCTTGCTGATCTCCAAGGCGGCGCCGATCACCGCGCGCCGCGCCGTCGGGATGATCTCGTCGGTGGCGCGCATCATCGGCAGCGACAGGGCGACCGAGCCGACCACCATGCCTTTGTGGCTGCGGATCGCCGCGCCCAGGCCGTAGACGCCGGGGCGGAACTCCTCGCGGTCGAGGGAATAGCCGTGGCGGCGGACGAGGCGCAGCGTCTCGACGAGGGCGTCGCGGCCGGCGATGGTGTCGGCGGTAAAGCGCTCGAGGCCCTTGGCGGCGAGGATCCCGTCGATCTCGCTTTCGGGCAGCCAGGCGAGGATCGCCTTGCCGGCGGCCGTCGCGTGCGCCGCGTTCGATTGGCTCATGGCGTGATCGACGCGGACCGCATGGAGGCCGCTGAGCTTGGCGACGGTGATGAGGTCGGTGCCCTCAATTACCGCCAGATGGACCGCCTCGCCGGTGGCGCGGTTCAGCCGCTGGAGCGACGGCATCGCCAGCGCGACGAGGTCGATCTGCCGCGTGCGCGCCTCGCTGAACTCGAAGACCTTGCTGCTGAGCGAATAGCGCCTGGTCTCGCGGTCCTGGATGATGTAGCCGCGGCTCAGCATGGTCGCGACCAGATGATGGCAGGTGCTGACATTGAGCCCGGCGCGCAGGCTGAGCTCCGCCAGCGACAATTTCCCGGCCGAGCGGGCCAGCGCCTCCAGCACGTCGAAGGCGCGATCGACCGATTGGATGATCGGCCTTGCCTTCGCCGCCGGCGGAGTGTCCAGAGCGCCCGTCGCCTGGCCCGGCCGCATGCTGCGGCGCGGCACGCTCTCGACGGCTTCCGTCGCAGGTGATTTCATATGGTGAAATCAGCTTTCATGCTTGATGATCGGCGCCGCCGTCGGCCGCCGTCAAGCCGATTTCATGTCGAACGAAGATGACGCGGTCGGAGGGAGGGGGCGCAGAAAAGCGAAACGGCCGCGCCGGGGTGCGGCCGTCTCGGTGTTCGAGGATAGTCGGAGCCGGGCGGCTGCCGCAGTTGCCCTGCCTGCGCCGAAGCGAAGCCGCTGCGGCTTCGCGCCGGCAGGTCCGCAACCGCTGGCGCCGCCGCCGACGAGGGCTTCGCCCTCGCGGCGCGTTCGCCTAGGCCTTGGCGAGCTTGCGCGCGGCGGCGGCGTTCTCGGTCGGCGGGTCGCGCAGCACATAGCCGCGGCCCCAGACCGTCTCGATGTAATTGTCGCCCTTGGTGGCGCTGGCAAGCTTCTTCCTGAGCTTGCAGACGAAGACGTCGATGATCTTGAGCTCGGGCTCGTCCATGCCGCCATAGAGATGATTGAGGAACATCTCCTTGGTGAGCGTCGTGCCCTTGCGCAGCGAGAGCAGCTCGAGGATGCCGTATTCCTTGCCGGTCAGGTGCAGCGGCTGGCCCTCGACCTCGACGGTGCGGCTGTCGAGATTGACGGTGAGCTTGCCGGTGCGAATGACCGATTCCGAATGGCCCTTGGCGCGCCGCACGATCGCCTGGATGCGGGCGATGAGCTCGCGCCGGTCGAACGGCTTGGTGAGGAAGTCGTCGGCGCCGAAGCCGAGCCCTTTGATCTTGTGGTCGAGCTCGGCCAGACCCGAAAGGATGAGGATCGGTGTCCTCACCCGCGCCGCGCGCAGCCGTCGCAGCACCTCGTAACCGTCGATGTCCGGCAGCATGAGATCGAGAATGATAATGTCGTAATCGTAGAGCTTGCCGATCTCCAGACCATCCTCGCCGAGATCGGTGGTGTCACAGATGAACCCTTCGGCGCGCAGCATCATCTCGATGCTTGCCGCAGTGGCCGAATCATCCTCGACCAGAAGTACCCGCATCGTCCGCCTCCGCTTGACCCTTCGGCCGATCCGTTCAGATCAACCATACCCCGTCTTAATCATTCTTACCAACTGAGGTTAATACGGGGTTAATCAAGCACAAAAAAATGTCCATTTCGGGCCAAGATTCGGATCGTCCGCCGGCGTCCCGCGCGGGGCAGGCGGCGCTCGCCGGCCGACTTAACCCTGAATTAAGCGCGTTTGGCGATGATGCCGGCAACCGCGCCCGCCGCCGCGCAAAGGGCCCTTTGGTGAGCCTTCCCGACCTGATCGACGATCTTTCGCTCATCCCGGAGTTCCGCCGCTTCGGGCGGGTGACCGGGGTCATGGGCATGCTGCTGGAGGTCGGCGGGCTGCCGCACCGGCTCGCCATCGGCGGGCATTGCGTCGTCCAGGGACAGGAGGGACGGCGCCTGACCTGCGAGGTGGTGGGTTTCCGCGCCGGCCGGGCGCTGCTCATGCCGTTCGGGCCGCTCGACGGCGTCGGCCTCGGCTCCAAGGTCGAGATGGCCGAGCGGCCGGCGGCGATCTATCCCGACATCGGCTGGCTCGGCCGGGTGGTGAACGCCATGGGCGAGCCGATCGACGGCAAAGGGCCGCTGCCCCGTGGCCGGGTCGCCTATCCGCTGCGCAACCAGCCGCCGCCCGCCCATGCGAGGAAGCGCGTCCAGGGCAAGATCGATCTCGGCGTCCGCGGCCTCAACACCTTCCTGACCTGCTGCCGCGGCCAGCGCATGGGCATCTTCTCCGGCTCGGGGGTCGGCAAGTCGGTGCTGCTGTCGATGATCGCCCGCTATACCGGCGCCGACGCCACGGTGATCGGCCTGGTCGGCGAGCGCGGCCGCGAGGTGCAGGAATTCATCGAGGACGATCTCGGCGAAGAGGGGCTCAAACGCAGCGTCGTCGTCGTCGCCACCTCCGATGAATCGCCGCTGATGCGGCGCCAGGCCGCCTATCTGACCTTGGCCGTCGCCGAGTATCTGCGCGACCGGGAGCAGGACGTGCTCTGCCTCATCGACAGCATCACCCGCTTCGCCATGGCGCAGCGCGAGATCGGCCTGTCCGCCGGCGAGCCGCCGACCACCAAGGGCTATACGCCCACCGTCTTCGCCGAGCTGCCCAAGCTGCTGGAGCGCGCCGGGCCGGGGACGGGCAAGGGGACGATCACCGGGCTGTTCAGCGTGCTGGTCGAAGGCGACGACCACAACGAGCCGATCGCCGACGCGGTGCGCGGCATCCTCGACGGCCACATCGTGCTCGACCGCGCCATCGCCGAGCGCGGCCGCTATCCCGCGGTCAACGTGCTGCGCTCGATCTCGCGCACCATGCCGCAATGCAACAACGACGCCGAGAACCAGGTGGTGGCGGCGGCGCGCCAGTTCATCTCCACCTACGAGGACATGGCCGAGCTCATCCGCCTCGGCGCCTACAAGCGCGGCAGCGACGCCAGGATCGACGAGGCGATCCGCCGCTATCCGCTCGTCGAGGCCTTCCTGGCGCAGCGCAAGGATGAGCGCGCCGACCTCGCCAGCGGCTACGCCCAGCTCACCGCCCTGCTCCAGGCGCCGGTGCAATGAGCGCCCTCGACAGCCTCATCCGGCTCCATCGCTGGCAACTCGACGAGCGCCGGCGCGATCTCGCCACGCTCGAGGATCTCGCGGCCCGGCTCGGCGAGGAGCGGCTGAAGCTCGACCTCGAGGACGAGCGCGAGCGTGCCGTCGCCTCGGCCTCGCCCGAGGCCGCCTTCGCCTATGCCGGCTACGCCCGCCAGCTGATCGAGCGGCGGCGCAGGCTCGAGCAATCAAGGGCCGAGACGGAAGAGCAGATCGCGCGGGCGCGCGAGGCGCTGGCGCTCGCCTACCAGGATACGAAGCGCTACGAGATCGCCGCCGCCAGCCGCCAGAAGCAGCAGGAGCAGCGCGACGCAAGGCGCGAGCAGCAGGCGCTCGACGAGATCGGCGTCGAGGGCTTCCGGCGCAAGAACGCGGGCAGGGAATAGGTCTGCATCACCTTCCGTCGAGGGCGATGCGGTCGCTGTCGTCCTTGAGCGCGACGCCGCTCACCGCGCGGCGGAACGCCTGGCCCAGCAGCCAGGCGAGCTTGAACGACGCTTCGTCATAGCCGAGCCCGTCGCGACGGATGTTCGAGACGCAGTTGCGTTCGGCGTCGGTGCGGCCGCGCCGGGGCGCATAGGTCAAATAGGCGCCGAGGCTTTCCGGTGCCGACAGGCCGGGCCGCTCGCCGATCAGGATCAGCGCGGCGCGCGCCCGCAGCAGCTCGCCCACCTCGTCGCCGAGCGCCACGCGCGCCTGCTGCGCGATCGCGACCGGCGCCACGG
>JASHTP010000504.1 GCA_030040495.1 Alphaproteobacteria bacterium | reverse complement strand
ACCAGCTTCGCTGTCGCCGCCTCGATCCGCCGCTCGAGCTCCTGCATCATCTGATGCCGTTCGCCGCCGGGCGGAATCGGCGGCAGGATCTCGACCACGATCCGCCCGGGGCGCTTGAGGAAACTGCGCCTGCCCCAGAAGACGCCGCTGTTCACCGCCACCGGCACCAGCGGCAGGTCGAGCTGGCGATAGAGCGCGGCGACGCCGGGCTGGTAGGGGCGGTGCGTGCCGGGCGCGGTGCGCGTGCCTTCGGGAAAGATGACGATCGGCCGCCCCAGCGCCGCGGCGCGCTCGCCGGAGGCCACGAGCCGGCGCAAGGCGTGGATGCCGGCCTTGCGGTCGATGGCGATCATGCCGGCCTTGCGCAGATACCAGCCGTAGAACGGGATCCACATCAATTCCTGCTTCAGCACGATCGCGGGGTCGTCGAAGATCACCGCGACGGCGAAGGTGTCCCAGGCCGATTGGTGCTTCATCGCGATGATCGCCGCGCCCGGCGGCAGATGCTCGCCGCCGCGCAGCTCGTAGCCGAGCCCGGCGATGCCCGCGCACAGCCGCAGGATCGCCGCCGCCCAGGCGCGGCCGAAGCGATACGCGGTGCGCCGCGGCATGAGCAGCACCGGCAGCCCGGCGATCGCCTGGATCGCGGTGAAGAGATAGAGCGCGAGGTTGAAGGCGAGCGAGCGCAGCGCGATCATCGCTCGCCCTCGGCGGCGCTCTCGCTCATCAGCATCGGCCGCGCCAGCGCCAGCAGGTATTTGTGGTACTCGCCGACGATGAGGGTCAAGGTGCCGGGCGAGGACCACCAGCGCCGCTGCTTGACGCTCTCCGGGAAGACCGGATTGGGGATGATGCGCGCGTCGGGCATGGCGCGGGTGAATTCGAGCAGGCTGCGCGGCATGTGGTAGCTCGCCGTCACCAGCCGCAGCGAATGGAAGCCCTCGCTGCGCATCCATTGCGCCGTCTCGACCGCGTTGCCATAGGTGTTGTCGGCCTCGTGGCCGAGGAAGATGCAGCAGGCGACGTGCTCGGGCGACTGGCGCGAGACGCGCAGCAGCGCCGCCACGTCGGTCGAGTGGTAGACGCCGGAGACGAAGAGCTTCTTGGCCTTGCCGGCGGCGAGCAGCGCCAGCCCGCTTTGGACGCGCAGGCTGCCGCCGGTGAGGACGACGATGGCGTCGGTCGTGCTGTCGGCGTCGGCGATGTCGGTCGGGATCGAGCGCGCGAACCAGACGAGGCCGCCGAGCCAGAGCACGATCAGCGCCATCAGCAGCGACGCGGGCAGCCCGAGCCGCCGCAGGCGGTTGCGGCGCGCCCAGCCTTCGCCGGAAAGCGTCATGGCATGCGTTTCAGCGCGCGCAGCACGGTGAAGCGCGCGGTGAGCATGGCGATGACCGCGGCGGCCAACGGCAGCGCCGCGAGCAGCGGCCATTGCCAGAGCGCAAGCCGGAGCGAGGGCAGCAAGCGGACATCTTCGCCGAAGAGCGCGGTGGCGGCGCCGGCATGGCCGATGCCGACCAGCGTCAGCACCGTCAGCAGCAGCCCGACGAGGCCGCCGCGCAGGCCGAGCTCGAGCGCCTGGCGCTGGAACTGGGCGGCGATGTAGCCGTCGCGCGCGCCGATCAGGTGCAGCACCTCGATCACGGCATGATGGACGGCGAGCCCGGCGCGGGTGGTGAAGACGACGGTGAGCACCGCTGCGCCGCCGATCAGCGCCACGATGGCGAGCGCCGTCGCCTCGATCGACATCACCAGCGCGGCGAGCCGGTCGAGCCACAGCCGGTGATCGTCGAGCGCCGCGCCCGGCGCAGCGGCGGCGAGCCGCGTCCTGAGCGCCGCGAGATCCGGCGGCGCCGCCGGGTCGATGCGGAGATCGACGAGCCGCGGCAGCGCCAGCTCCTCGGGAGTGAGCGCACTGCCGAGCCAGGGCTCGATCAGCTTCGCCGTCGCCGCGCGCGTCAGCGGCTCGGCGCTCACCACCCCCGGCGTCCCGCGCAGCAGCGCCAGCACCGCGGGCAGCGGGTCGGGCGCGCCCGCTTCCGCCGGCGGCACCTGCACGGTGAGCGTGCCGGTAAGGCTCCGGTTCCAATGGTCGAGCGCCGCCTGCAGCACCAGCGTCCCGGACAGCGCCAAGCCGGCAAGATAGACCATGAGCGCGATGATCCAGGGCAGGAAGCGCACCGAGCCGTCGCGGTTCAGCGGGATGTCGAGGCGGCGGCGCAGCATCGGTGCTAGCCGGCCTGCCGCTCGCGCGCGCGCAGCTGGGTGAGCTCGCCATTCTCGAGATGGAGCCGCGCATGGCCGAAGCGCGTCACCAGCGCCTCGTTGTGCGTGGCGATGACGAGGGTGGTGCCGAGCTTGTTCATCTCCTCGAAGAGGCGCAGCAGGCGCAGCGCCATCTCGTCGTCGACGTTGCCGGTGGGCTCGTCGGCGAGCAGCAGGCTCGGGCGGCCGATGACGGCGCGGGCGATGGCGACGCGCTGCTGCTGGCCGCCGGAGAGCGTCGCCGGCCGGGCGTTGAGCTTGTCGGCGAGCCCGACCCAGCGCAGCAGCTCGGTCACGTGCTCGTGGATCTGCTCCTCGCCCAGCCCGGCGACGCGCAGCGGCAGCGCCACGTTGTCGAAGGCGGAGAGATGGTCGATGAGGCGGAAATCCTGGAAGACGACGCCGATCTTGCGCCGGATCGCCGGCAGCTCGCGCCGGGGCGTCGTGGCGATGTCGCGGCCGAACAGCGAGATGAGGCCGCGTGACGGCCGCTCGGCCAGGTACATGAGCTTCAACAGGCTGGTCTTGCCGGCGCCGCTCGGGCCGGTGAGGAAGTGGAAGGAGCCGGCCGCGAGGTCCATGGTGATGTCGCGCAGCACCTCGGGGCCCGCGCCATACCGCATGCCGACATTCTCGAAGCGAACCAAGGAGCGCGCACTCCGTCGCACCGCGGCCGATACCGGCGCCGCCGGCCGAAGATGGCACGATGCGCGGCCTCGCGTCCAGCCGCCGGCGCCGGCCGCTGCGGCCGGGCGCCCGGCGGGTCGGCGCGAGCTTTTCTTGCCTGCCCCGACGCCTCCGCCCTATAAGGGGGAAAAGGCGCTGTGGCACCGATGATTGCAACCTGTCCGGCCTGTTCCACCCGCTACCTCGTCGACCCGCACGCGCTGGGCCCGACGGGGCGGGTCGTGCGCTGCGCCAACTGCGCCCATACGTGGCACCAGGACCCGGCCGAGGACGAGCCGCGGCGGGTCGATGTGCCGCCGCCCGAGCCGCCGCCCGCGCCGGAAGTGCCGCCGCGCGAAAGCGGGCGGGTGCAGCTCCCGGCGCTGTCGCGGCCGCCGCGGCGAGTCTCGGCGGTCGGCTGGGCGGCCTACCTCATCATCCTGGCCGGAATCGTCGCCGGCGGGCTGTGGTGGACGCGCGAGCAGGTGGTGAGCCGCTTCCCCGCCGCCGCGCGCTACTATCAGATGCTCGGCATCCCGGTCGAGACGGCACAGGGCAGCTTCGACTTCCACAATGTCACGCCGATTCGCGACACCGAGAACGGCCTGCCGACGCTCGTCATCAAGGGCGACGTGGTCAATGTCTCGAAGGTGGCGCGCCAGGTGCCGAAGCTCAAAGTGACCCTGCTCGACGGCAACAATCACGAGCTGCAATCGTGGGAGTTCACGGTCAGCGACGATCGTCTGCTGCCCGGCGCCAGCGCGTCGTTCCGCACCAGCATCGCCCAGCCCAACGAAGCGGCGACGATGATCAAGGTCTCCGTCGCGGACGGCGGGTAGCGCGGTGGCGAAAATCCTGGTGGCAGAGGACGACCAGGCGGTGAGCGCCTTCGTCGCCCGCGCCCTTCAGCACCGCGGCCACGAGGTGACCACCGTGCCGGACGGATCGGCGGCGCTGGCGGCGCTCGCCGGCGACGGCTTCGAGCTGCTGCTCACCGACATCGTCATGCCCAACCTCGACGGCATCGCGCTGGCGCTGAAGGCGAGCAAGGACCATCCGGCGATGCGGATCCTGCTGATGACGGGCTTCGCCAGCGAACGGCGGCGCGCGCACAATCTCGAGGCGCTCATCCATCGCGTCATCGAGAAGCCGTTCACGCTCGACCAGATCTGCAGCGCAGTCGAGGAAGAGCTCGAGCGCTAGCGCGGCGTCCGATCGGGTACGGCGCCGCGGCGCCGGCGTTGCTTAGAACTGCTTCAGCAGCCGCTCGATGTAATCGTGCTCGATCTCGGGCCGGCTGCGCTCGCCGGCGCGGCGCCGCAGCTCGTCGAGGATGCTCTTCGCCTTCTCGACGGCGTAATTATCGATCGGCGCCCCGAGGCGCATGCGGCCGCCGTCATCGACGCCGCCATTGGCGCTGTCCTGCGGGTTGAGCCGACCGAAGGGGTCGCGCTCCGCCTGGTGCAGCCCATCGCGGTCGCCGGGCTCGCCGCCATCGGGTCCGCCATTGCCCATCCGGCTCAGCATCTGCTCGGCAAGGCTGCGCGCCGCCTGTTGCAGCTGGTCGAGCGCCTCGGTCTGCGGCCCGATGGCGTCGCCGGGCTGGCCGCGCTGCAGGGCGTCGGCGGCGCCGCGCATGGCGCGTTCGGCGCGGCCCAGCGATTGCGGGACGTCGCCGGACTGCTCGCCGAGCCGGCCCATCAGCTCGCCGAGCTGGCGCCGGAGCGCCTCCTGGTCGCCGGCCATGTCGCCCGCCTGGCCTTGGCCGGCCTGCGGCTGGCCGTTCTGCCCCTGGCGCGACTGGCGGAAGCTCTTGTCGAGGAGCTGCTGCTGGCGCTGCATCATCTCCTGCATCTCGCGCATCGCCTGGCCCTGCCCGCCGCTCATCTGGCCGGGCTGCGCCGTGCGCAAATTCTCCAGCATCTCCTGGAGCTGCGACAGCAGGTCGCGCGCCGCGTCGCGCGAGCCGGTGCGCGCCAGGTCGCGCGCGCGGTCGAG
>JASHTP010000503.1 GCA_030040495.1 Alphaproteobacteria bacterium | reverse complement strand
GTCGATGGTGGCGATGCGCTCGCGCGAAACGCCGGGCCCGTTGAGATCGACGATGAAGAGCGCGGGGCGCCGGTCGCCGCCTTGCGCCGCCACCACGGCGAGGTCAGCGACCTCGCCGTCGGCGACCGGCTGCTTGGTGCCGGTGAGCCGCTCGCGCGCCACCATGCTGGCGAGACGGTCGAGATCGAGCGCGCCCGGCCCTTCGGCGAGCGCGAGCGTGCCGATGGCCGCGCCGGCGGCGAGCTTCGGCAAATAGCGCTCCTTCTGCGCGGTGCTGCCGGCGAGAAGGATCGCCTCGGCGGCGAGATAGGCGGTCGACGCGAACGGCACCGGCGCCAGCGCCGCGCCGAGCTCCTCGGCGAGCACGCAGAGGCCGAGATGGCCGAGGCCGGCGCCGCCGAACTCCTCGGGAATGGCGGCGCCGATCCAGCCCATCTCGGCGATCTCGCGCCACAGCTCCCGGTCGTAGCCCTGGTTGCCGTCGAGCACGCGGCGCGCCGCCGCCAGCGCGTTGCGCTCGGCGAGGAAGCGCCGCGCCTCCTCGCGCAGCTGCTTCAGCTCGTCGGAGAAGTCGAAGTTCATCTCAGTACTGCACGCGCTGGGTGATCGCGCCGTCGACGATGAGGTTGGCGCCGGTGACGAAGCTGGCGCGCGGGCTCGCCAAGAAGACAACGGCGGCCGCCACCTCTTCGGGCTTGCCCATGCGGCCCGTCGGGTTGCGCGCCAGCGCCGCCTTGAAGAAGTCGGGCTGCTTCTCCTCGCGCACGTTCCAGACGCCGCCCTTGAAGTAGATGGTGCCGGGCGAGACCATGTTGACGCGCACATTCATGCGCGCGTAGTTCTGCGCCGTCGATTTCATGAACGGCACCAGCGCCGCCTTCACCGCGTTGTAGGGCCGCGTCGGACCCGTGACCTCGACCGCGGCGACCGAGCCGATGATGACCACCGATCCGGCGCCGGACTTCTCCAGCAGCGGCAGCGCCGCCTCGACGCCCGCGACCGTGCCCATGACGTCGACATCGAAGCTCTTGCGCCAGCTCGCCTCGTCGGCCGAGACCGCAAGCGCGCTGACATTGGCGACGAAGATGTCGAGCCCGCCCAGCTTCTGCGCCGCCTCGGCGACCCAGGCGCGCTGCGCCTTGGTATCGGCGACGTCGACCGGGCTGCCCCAGGCCTTGACGCCTTTCCTCGCGAGCGCCGCGACGGTCTCGTCGATCTGCCCCTGGTTGCGCGCGCAGACCGCGACGTCGGCGCCTTCTTCCGCCAGCAGCTCGGCGATGGCGCGGCCGATGCCGCGCGTGCCGCCGGTGACGATCGCCTTCTTGCCCCTGAGTTTCAGATCCACGCTTGCTCTCCCTTCAGCGTCCCTTCCATTGCGGCTTGCGCTTCTCGGCGAAGGCCTTGGGGCCCTCGACCCGGTCCTCGCTGCGCGCCAGCGCCGCCACCGCGGGCCAGTCGCGCTGCGCCCGATAGGCCGCTTCGATGCCGCCGGCGCTGTCGAGGCTGCGATAGACGGTCTCCTTGGAGGCGCGGATCGACATCGGCGAGCATTCCAGGATCTGCCCGGCCCAGCGCCTGGCGGCGGCGAGCGCCTGGCCCTCGGGCACCACCTCGTTGACGAAGCCGAGCTCCTTGCCTTCGCGCGCCGAGACGCGGCGGCCGGTGAGGATCATGCCCATCGCCTGCTTCAGCGGGATCATCCGCGGCAGCCGGTGCAGCCCGCCGGCGAGCGCCGCCAATCCGACGCGCGGCTCCGGCAGGGCGAAGACCGCGTTCTCCGCCGCGACGATGAGATCGCAGGCGAGCGCGATCTCGAAGCCGCCGCCCATGGCGACGCCGTTCACCGCGGCGATCACCGGCTTTGCGAGATCGAAGCGCTGGGTGAGGCCGGCGAAGCCCGAGGGCGGATGGCCGGTCGGGTTGCCCGCCGCCTGGTATTTGAGGTCGTTGCCGGCGGAAAAGGCCTTGTCGCCGGCGCCGGTGACGACGGCGATCCAGAGCTCGGGATCGGCGGCGAAGCCGTTGAAGACCTCGTCCAGCTCGAAGTGCGCCGGGCGATGCAGCGCGTTCATCACCTCGGGACGGTTGAGGGTGACGATGAGCAGCCTTCCGTCGCGCTCGACGCGGCAAAACTGATGATCGGCCAAGCTCTCCTCCCGTCCCGGCCTTTCGCGGGCCGCTTTCGCCGCAGTTTGCCCGACCGGTGGCGCCGGCGCAAATCGGCATCAGCGGTCAGTTGTCGGTTGTCAGTTGAAGGCGGCGGCCAACTGAAGACCGACGACTGAGGGCTGAAAACTTCGCGCTACCGCGCGAAATCGACCGCCGTGGTGTTGGCGCCGCTGATGACGACGCCGACGCGCTCTTGCGGCGCAGGGCGGTAGCGGCCGGAGAGAAGGGCGGCAAAGGAAGCGGCGCCGCCGGGCTCGGCGACGAGGCGCAGACGGTCCCAAAGCATCCGCTGCGCCCGCTCGATGGCGGCGTCCTCGACCAGGACGACGCGCTCGACATGCACCTTGGCGAGGGGAAAGACGCGCTCGCCGATGCGACGGGGCGCCAGCGAATCGGCGGCGATGCCGCCCGCTTCGGCATCGACCGGGCGGCCGGCGGCGAGCGCCCGGCTCAGGGTCGGCGCGGCTTCGGGCTCGACGCCCACCATGCGGATCGCGCCGTCGTACCAGGCGGCGATGCCGCCGATGAGCCCGCCGCCGCCCACCGCGACGAGCAGCGTATCGAGGAACGGCGCCTGCCGCTCGAGTTCGCGGCCGAGCGTCCCTTGCCCGAGCAGCGTCTCCCGCTGGTCGAAGGCATGGACGGCAAGCGCGCCGCTCCGGCCCTGCCATGCCTCGCAGGCGGCGAGCGCGTCGGCATAGCGCTCGCCTTCGACGACGAGCTCGGCGCCATAGGCGCGGATGCGCGCCAGCTTTTCCGGCGAGGCGACGCCGGGCACGAAGATCCGCGCGGCGATCCCGAGCTTCATCGCCGCATAGGCCACCGCCGCGCCGTGATTGCCGCCCGAGGCGGCGGCGACCCCCGCCGCCGGGATCGGCCGGGTCAGCAGGTTGGCGAAGGCGCCGCGCGCCTTGAACGAGCCCGAATGCTGCAGCTGCTCCAGCTTGAAGACGAGGGCGTCGGCGGCGAGGTCGAAATCGGCGCCGGCGGCGGCGAGCACCGGCGTCTCGCGGATGTGGGGGCGGATGAGCCGCTCCGTCGCGGCGATCGCCGCGCGATCGATCGAAGCCCCCGCCATCGCGCACCTCCCGGCCATCGGCGCTTGACTCGTACTTTGGAAATTAGGAAATTGTCAATATGTCTATCGACCTGGTGCTGCGCGCGCTCGCCAACGAGCGCCGGCGCCTCATCCTCGAATGGCTCAAGGCGCCCGCGGCGCATTTCCCGCCGCAGCGCGACGGCGACCTCGTCCGCGACGGCGTCTGCGGCGTGCTCATCGCCAAGAAGCTCGGCGTGAGCCAGCCGACGGTGAGCGGGCATCTGAAGCTGCTGGCTCAGGCCGGGCTGCTGCGTCCCCGGCGGATCAAGCAATGGACCTTCTACCGCCGCGACGAGGCGCAGATCCGCGCCCTCAAAAAGACCATCCTGGCGAAAGTCTGAGGCAGCCCTAAACTGGCCCGGCAGCGCTCGGGAGGGACGATGCGACCGACGGAACCGCGGCTCCTGCCGCTCGAGGACAGCCAATGGAGCGCGGAGCAGCGCGAGCTGCTGGCGCCGATGCAGCAGCGCAACGGCCGCGTCTACAACGTCTTCAAGACGCTGGCGCGCCATCCCAAGCTGATGAAGCGCTGGCTGCCCTTCGCCAACCACCTGCTGTTCAAGTCGAGCCTCGCCGCGCGCGAGCGCGAGCTCCTGATCCTGCGCGTCGCCCACCTGCGCGGCGCGGCCTACGAATGGGCCCAGCACGTCTACCAGGCCCGCGTGGCCGGTGTCAGCCCCGAGGAGATCGCGCGCGTACGCGTCGGTCCTGATGCCGCGGGCTGGGACCCCCTCGAGAGCGCCTTGCTGGCGGCCGCCG
>JASHTP010000502.1 GCA_030040495.1 Alphaproteobacteria bacterium | reverse complement strand
TCCCGACGAGCGCGGCGCGCTCGCGGGGCGGGCGCGGCGGCGGTGCTGGGCCGCGGCGACGCGCAGCATCCGGCGCAGATCGGTCTCGCCGAGATTGAGCGCGGCGTCGACCCAGAGATCGGCGATGCGGATCATCTCCTCGCGCGTCACCGGATTGGCGATGCGCCGCGCCTGGCGGATGACCGAGTGGCAGGCATGGCGCCGGCCGTTGCGGCCGATCTGCGCATAGAGCGCGTCGACGCCCTCGCCGTCGGCCGCCAGGACGTCGATCACGCCCATCTTGTAGAGATCCTCGGCGCCGTAGATCTCGCCGGAAAGGATCATGCGCTCGGCCAGCCCCGGCGCGATGCGGCGCGACAGGAAGGTGTAGGCGCCCATGCCGGGGAAGAGGTTGAACAGCACTTCCGGCAGGCCGAACTTGGCGCTGCGCTCGGCGATGATGAGGTTGAAGGAAAGCACCGCCTCGAAGCCGCCGCCGAGCGCGTCGCCCTGAACCAGCGCGATGCTGACCACCGGCAGGTCGAACAGCGTGGCGTTGGTGAAGGTGAGATCGCAGCAGAGATGGGCGTAGCGCGTCAGCGCCGCGCGATCGCCGCTGCGGATGAGCTCGGCGAAATGCTCGAGATCGCCGCCCAGGTTCCAGATCCCCGGCATGCGCGAGCCCATCACCACATAGCGCAGCCCCGGCTCGTCGCCGACGCGCTCGGTGGCGAGCGTGCGGGCCAGACGCTGCACCTGCTGCGTCTGCTCCAGCACCGCCGGCGTGAAGCTCGGCTTGCCGGTGAAGTCGAAATAGCTCCAGAGGATCTTCTCGTCGGCGTCGTATTGCAGCTCGAACTCGGAGAGGCGGGTCGCGGCGACGAGCTGCGTCGCCCTGTTCGCTGCCGGCGGCTGGTAGCCGCGCTGCGGCAGCTCCACCACCGATTTCGCCGGCGGCGCGGCGGTCAAACCCAGCCGCGACAGCGCGCCGTCGAAAAGATGCGACCTGGATTTCATGCCCCCACCCCCGGCACCCTTCATTCCCCGCCCCACCGGCGACTTCACATCGCTCTCGGGCACAAATTCCTTACTAACTGGTAACGGTGAAGGAAAATTCCTCGGCGATCAAGAGGTGTCTTCAGCACACCTTCCGGCTTGACAATGGATTGGGCGCGTTTCGCTTATGGTAAAGGCGCGATCAGTCGCGGCCAACTCCATAGATGCGCAATCGAATCCTTGTAGTCGCAGGAGTAGTTAGTGGCTTTGTCTGCCCCCCGCTACCTATGGGGGTGGTGCCGGTTGCGCCCGAATTGGCGAATGTGTGGATAAGTCCACCCTCCGCGCCTTGCTTCGGCCGGCCCCGGCGCCTAAAAGCCCGACTTGGGCGCCGGGGGCAGCAGGCAGGGAGCGGCCATGGCCTGGATCAGCGGGGTCGGTGACACGCCGTTCGGCCGACTCGACGGCGAGACGCCGCTCAGCCTGATGGCGGGCGCCGCCGCCGCGGCGCTCGCCGATGCCGGGCTCGAGCGCGGCGCCGTCGACGGCGTGCTCTGCGGCTATGCCGGAACCCTGCCGCATCTCATGCTGGCGACGCTGTTTGCCGAGTATTTCGGGCTGGCGCCGCGCTACGCCCACGCGCTACAGGCGGGCGGCGCCACCGGCGCCGCCATGGTCATGCTGGCGGCGCGCCTGGTCGATGCCGGCGAGTGCCGCAACCTGCTGGTGGTCGCCGGCGACAACCGGCTTTCCGGCCAGGGACGCGACGGCGCCGTCGAGATGCTGGCTCAGGTCGGCCACCACGAATACGAGGTCCCCTTCGGCCCGACCATCCCGGCCTATTACGGCCTCGTCGCCTCGCGCTACATGCATGTCCACGGCCTCGGCGAGGCCGACCTCGCCGAGTTCGCCGTGCTCATGCGCCGCCACGCCGCGCTTCATCCCGGCGCGCAGTTCAAGGCGCCGATCTCGGTGGCGGACGTGCTCGCCTCGCGCCCGATCGCGGCGCCGCTGAAGCTGCTCGATTGCTGTCCGGTGTCGGACGGCGCCTGCGCGCTGCTGGTGAGCGCGGCGCCCGGCGAGCCGCGCCTGCGCATCGCCGGCGCGGCGCAGGCGCACCCCCACCAGCATGTGAGCGCCGCTGCCGACCTCGCCGATTTCGGCCTCGCCGACTGCGCCGGCCGCGCCCGCGAAGAGGCCGGCATCGGCATCGACGACATCGACCTCCTCGCCATCTATGACAGCTTCACCATCACCCTGCTCATCCTGCTGGAGGAGACCGGCTTCGCGCCGCGCGGCAAGGCGGCGGAGCGGCTGCGCGCCGGCGTTTTCGCCCGCGACGGGCTCTGGCCGCTCAACACCCATGGCGGGCTGCTCTCCTTCGGCCACAGCGGCGTCGCCGGCGGGCTCGCCCATATCGTCGAGGCGGCGCGCCAGCTCGCCGGCCGCGCCGGCGCGCGCCAGGTGCGAAGGCCCGAAACCGCCTTCCTGCACGGCGACGGCGGCGTGATGTCGTCGCATGTGAGCCTGGTGTTGAGGCGGGAATGAGCGGCCGGGACGCGCTCGCCGCGCATTTCTGGCAGGGCTGCGAAGCGGGCGAGCTGCGCTATCAGCGCTGCTCCGGCTGCGGCGCGGCGCAATTCCATGCCCGTCCCTTCTGCGCCCGCTGCGGCGCCGCGCCGCTCTGGGCGGTATCGCGCGGCCTCGGCACGGTCTATGCGGTGACGCGGGTCGAGCGCGCGCCGACGCCGGACTTCGCCCGGCGCGTGCCTTATGACATCCTGCTGGTCGATCTCGACGAGGGGTTCCGCATGATGGCGCACGGCGCGCCCGGGCTGGTCATCGGCGACCGCGTGCGCGTCGGCTTCGAGCGCAGCGGGACGCGCGCCCTGCCGCGCTTCGAGCGCTTGCCGGAAGGAGACTCATGAATTCGCTCGACCAGCTCCGCCGCGCGCTCGATCCGCGCTCGATCGCGCTCATCGGCGCCTCGGAGAATCCCAACAAGGTCGGCGGCAGGCCGCTGCTCTATCTGCGGCGCTGGGGCTATCGCGGCCGCATCTTCCCGATCAACCCGAACCGCGCCGAGGTGCAGGGCGTTGCGGCCTATCCCGATCTCGCGAGCCTGCCCGAAGCGCCCGACCTCGCCATCGTCATGGTGGCGGGCGACGGCGCGGCGCAGGCGGTGGAGGCGTGCGCCCGGCGCGGGGTCAAGCTCGCCATCTGCATGGCCTCGGGCTTCGGCGAAACCGGCGCCGAGGGCGTCAAGGCGGAGCGGGCGATGGTGGCCGCGGCGCGCGCCCACGGCATGCGCCTGGTCGGCCCCAATTCGCAGGGCCTGGTCAATTTCGGCACCGGCACGGTGGCGAGCTTCTCCACCATGTTCCTCGAAGCGCCGCCCGAGGACGGGCCGGTCGCCATCATCAGCCAGAGCGGCGCGATGAGCGCGGTGCCCTACGGGCTGCTGCGCGCGCGCGGCATCGGCGTGCGCCATTGCCACGCCACTGGCAACGACGCCGACGTCACCGTCGCCGAGCTGGCGCGCGCCGTGATCGAGGATGAGGGCGTCCGGCTGATGCTGCTCTATCTCGAAGCGATCCCGGACGCGGCGATGCTGGCGGATCTCGCGCGGCGGGCGCAGGAGCGCGAAGTGCCGATCGTCGCGCTGAAGACCGGCCGCACCGCCGCCGGCCAGCGCGCCGCCAAGTCGCACACCGGCGCGCTCGCCAACGAGGACCGCACCGTCGACGCCTTCTTCCGCCAGCACGGCATCTGGCGGGCGCGCGACATGGCGGGGCTGGTGAGCGCCGCCGAGATGTACCTTAAAGGCTGGCGCCCGGCGGGCCGCCGCCTCGTCGCCATCAGCAATTCCGGCGCCAGCTGCGTCATGGCCGCCGACCTCGCCAGCGAGCTGGGGCTGCCGCTGGCCGTCTTCGCCGAGGCGACGCGGCGCGACCTCGCCCGGGTGCTGCCGGGCTTCGCCACCACCGCCAACCCGATCGACATCACCGCGGCGCTGCTCTCCAACAGCCGGCTCTTCGGCGCCATCCTGCCGATCGTCGCCCGCGACCCGGCCGCCGACCTCTTCCTCATCGCCATCCCGGTGGCGGGGCAAGGCTACGACGTCGATGCCTTCGCCCGCGACACCGCCGAGTTCGCGGCGCTCACCGGCAAGCCGGTGGCGGTGGCGGCGCCGCAGGCGCTCGTCGCCGACCGCTTCCGCGCCGCGGGGATCCCGACCTTCTCAGGCGAGACCGAGGCGGTGCTGGCGCTCGACCAGCTGGCGCGGCACTGGGCGCTGCTGCGCCGCCCGGCGCCGCCGAAGCCGCCGCATCTCGCCGTGGCGCTGCCGCCGGGCGAGGGGCGGTTCCTCAACGAAGCGGAAAGCCTGGCGCTCATCGCCGCGCACGGGCTGCCGGTGGTGCCGCACCGGCTTTGCCGCAGCGAGCGCGAGGCGCGCATCGCCTTCCGCGATCTCGGCAGCCCGGTGGCGGTCAAGGCCTGCTCCGCCGACGTGCCGCACAAATCGGAGCTCGGCCTGGTCGCGCTCAACCTCGTCTCCGAGGAAGCCGTGGTGCAGGCCTTCGCGGCGCAGCTGGCGAAGCTCGAAGCGATCGGCGCCGCGCCCGACGGCATCATCGTCGCCGCCATGGCGGAGGGAAGGCGCGAGTTCGTCCTCGGCGCCCGGCTCGATCCCGTCTTCGGGCCGGTGGTGATGATCGGCGACGGCGGCAAGTATGTCGAGGCGCTGCCCGACATCGAGCTGCTGCTGCCGCCTTTCTCCGAAGCGGAGGCGCGGGACGCGATCGGCCGGCTGCGCATCGCGCCGATCCTCGAGGGCGTGCGCGGCGAGCCGCCGGTGGATGTGGACGCGCTTGCCCACGCCGCCTGGCGCCTGGGCGCGCTCGTCGCCGCGGCCAAAGGCCGGATCGCGTCGCTCGACCTCAACCCGGTGCTGGTGGGATCGGCGGGGCAGGGCGTCGTCATCCTCGACGCGCTGGTCGAGCGCGCCGCGCCTTAGCTCGAGAAGCGCGCGACCAGCGCGTCGACGGCGGCGTCATAGGCCTTCTGCTTCAGCTCCTCGACCTGCCGCTGGTCGCTCGCGACGCGCGTCAGCGATGCGCTCAGCGCGGAATCGTCATAGGGTTTCGGCGTCAGCATCGACCACTCGCCGGTGCGCACGTCGATCACCGCCAGCTTGAGGCGGATGCGCATGCGCTGGGCCTCGTCGGGCACCGCCTGGCCGATCAGCGGAATCCACGACACGACCTTGGTCGGCTCGCCCTCGACCGCGCTCTCGAGCACGCCCCAATAGCACAGGATCGCCTCGGCGCCGGCCTTGGCCGCAGCCAGCCTGAGCGCGCGGGCATAGTCGTCGGCGT
>JASHTP010000501.1 GCA_030040495.1 Alphaproteobacteria bacterium | reverse complement strand
GATGCGGTGGACTCTCGGGAAGCGCAGCGCCAGGCCGGATTTGTGGCGCTTCGAGCGGTGGACGCTGTCGAAGGCGATCTCCAGCACCAGCTTCTGCGCCACTTCGCGCACCGGGCCGTAGCGCTCCACCGTGTTGTCGCGCACCCAGCGGTCGAGGCGCTTCAGCTCCGCGTCGGTGAAGCCGGAATAGGCCTTGCCCACCGGCACCAGCGCCCCCTCGCGCCAGGCGCCGAAGGTGTAGTCGGAATAGAAGGAGGAGCGCTTGCCGTGGCCGCGCTGCGCGTACATCAGCACGGTGTCGACGGTGAGCGCGCCGCGCTTCCATTTGAACCACGGGCCTTTCGGCCGGCCGGCGAGATAGGCGCTGTCGCCGCGCTTCAGCATCAGCCCTTCGATGCCGCGCGCCCGCGCCCCGTCGCGGAGCTGCCTGAGCTCGTCCCAGCTCGAGAACGCGATCAGCGGCGAGACGTCCATGCGCTCGCGCGGCGCCGCGCCGTACCATGCCTCGAGCCGGCGCCGCCGCTCGTCGAAGGGCAGATCGCGCAGATCCCGCCCCGCCTCCTCGAGCAGGTCGTAGAGCCTGACCCAGGCGGGATACTCCGCCAGCATCTTCGCCGAGGCGGTCTTGCGGTTGAGCCGCTGCTGGAGATCGTTGAACGGCATCACCTCGCCCTCGCGCAGCACCAGCAGCTCGCCGTCGAGCACGACCTCCTCCGGCAGCGCCTGGACGATGTCGGGAAAAGCCGCGCCGATCTCGTCGCCCGAGCGCGAATAGAGCCGCTTCTCGCCGCCTTTGGCGACGAGCTGGACGCGGATGCCGTCCCATTTCCACTCGGCGCGGTAGAGCGCGGGATCGAGCGTCGCGAGCTCGCTCTCGTCGAGCGGCTGCGCCAGCATCAGCGGCTGGAAGGTGGGCTTGCCCGAGGTGTCGGGGCGCGGCCCCTGCCCTTCGAGCCAGGCGAAGAGCGCGCCATAAGGCGGCGCCAGCCCGTGCCAGACCGCCTCGATCTCTTCGAGCGGCGTCGACCAGCGCTCGGCGAGCGAAGTCTTGGCGAGCCGCGCCGAGACGCCGACGCGCAGGCCGCCGGTGATGAGCTTCAGCAGCGCCCAGCGGCCGGTGGCGTCGAGCGCGTCGAGCCAGCGCTCGAGCCGCGCGCCGGCGCTGGCGCGCGAGGCCTCGCTGAGCTCGGTCACGATCTCGGCGAGGCCCGGTACGCGGTTGGCGCCGGGCTTCTCCGGCCAGATCAGCGACGCGGTCTCGGCGAGATCGCCGACGAAATCGTAGGACCAGCCGAAAAGCTCCTCGTCGACGCGCGACAGCACCAGGTCGCGGATCTGCGCCGCCTTGACCTCGCGGAAGCTCAATTCGCCGGTGAGCGCCGCCAGCGCCCAGCCGCGCTCGGGGTCCGGCGTCGCGGCGAAATAGTCGCTCATCAGCCGGAGCTTGCCGAGCCGCGCCGGGGTGAAGAGCAGCGCGTCGAGGAGCGCGGCGAAGCGGTTCATTCCGCCTCCTCCTCGAATCCCTTGAGCGACAGCGCCCGCGCCCGGAGGCCATCCAGGCTCGCCTGCCGGATGAGCGCCTCTTCCGTGCCGTGCGTCACCCAGATCTCGCCGGCGCCGACCTCGCGCATCGTCGCCGTCAGCTCGTCCCAGTCGGCATGGTCGGAGATGACCAGCGGCAGCTCGACGCCGCGCTGCTTGGCGCGCTGCTTGACCCGCATCCAGCCCGAGGCGAGCGCGAAGATCGGATCGGGCATGCGCCGCGACCAGAGATCGGAGACCGAGCCCGGCGGCGCCAGCACGATGCGGCCGGCAAGCTCGTCGCGCGCGGCGCCGGTCGCCGGCAGCAGCGGCCCGAGCTTGACGCCGAAGCGCTCATAGAGCGCGCAAAGCGGCTGCAGCGCGCCGTGGACATAGACGGGCTCGGCGTAGCCGGCCGCGCGCAGCAGCGCCAGCACGCGCTGGCACTTGCCGAGCGCATAGACGCCGACGACGTGGCAGCGCTCGGGAAAGAGCCGGAGCGAATGCAGCAGCCGGCCGATCTCGCCCTCGGCCGGCGGATGGCGGAAGACCGGCAGTCCGAACGTCGCTTCGGTGACGAAGACGTCGCATTGCTGCACCTCGAAGGGCGCACAGGTGGGATCGGCGCGGCGCTTGTAGTCGCCGGAGACGGTGACGCGGCAGCCCTGATGCTCCAGCACCACCTGCGCGCTCCCCAGCACGTGTCCCGCCGGCGCCAGCCGCACCCGCACGCCGCCCAGCTCGACGGTCTCGCCATAGGCGAGCGGCTGCAGGCTCTCCCCGGCCTCCTCGCCGAAGCGGCACTGCATGATGGCGAGCGTCTCCTTCGTCGCCAGCACCCGCTTGTTGCCGGCGCGCGCATGGTCGCCATGGCCGTGCGTGATGACGGCGCGCTCCGCCGGCCAGCCGGGATCGACGAAGAAATCCCCGGGCTCGCAATAGAGCCCTTTCCCGGTCGGCTTGAGCCAGCTTTCGGGCTTGACGGACATGGCGGGGAATATAGGCAATCCCGCTGCAATTCCGATCTGCGTTTTTCGACTGGCTCAGGATGAGGAAGTCTCTTCGTGGCCCCCGGTAGGGGCCATTCTCGGTTCTCCTCATCCTGAGCCTGTCGAAGGACGCAGGATCGCCTTGCAGCCTCATGTCACCGAAACGCCTCCGCCCTGAGGGCGGCCGCCGCGCCGGCGAGCGGCAGCGTCTCGCTTTTGCCGTGGCGCCGGCGCAGCGCGACGCTCTCCGCCGCCGCCTCGCGCGGCCCCAGCGCCAGCAGCAGCGGGATCGCCCGGGCGCGCGCATCGAGGATCTTGCGCGCCAGCCGCTCCGGCCGGAGATCGAGCGCCACGCGGAAGCCCTCGCCGGAAAGCACCGAACCGACGCGCTCGGCATAGGCATCTTGGCCCTCGCCGATGGTGCAGACCGCGAGCTGCTCCGGCGCCAGCCACAGCGGCAGCTCCCCGCGGTAATGCTCGAGCAGGATCGCGACGAAGCGCTCGATGCTGCCGAGCACGGCGTGGTGCAGGATCGCCGGCCGTTCGCGGCGGTTGGCGGCGTCGACATAGTGCGCGTCGAGCCGCTCCGGCAGCACGAAGTCGAGCTGGATGGTGCCGCATTGCCAGAGCCGGCCCCGATTGTCGCGCAGCGCGAATTCGAGCTTCGGCCCGTAGAAGGCGCCTTCGCCGGGCTGCTTGACCGGGGCGAGGCCGGCCTCGCGCGCCGCCTCGGCGAGCGCCGCCTCGGCGCGGTCCCAGAGCGCGTCCGCGCCGGCGCGCTCCGCCGGCCGGGTGGAGAATCCCACGCTCACCTCGTCGAAGCCGAAATCGGCATAGACGCGGCGCAGCAGCGCGCAGAAGCGCGCCACTTCGCCGACGATCTGCGCCTCGGTGCAGAAGACATGCGCGTCGTCCTGGACGAAGGCGCGGCCGCGCATCAGCCCGTGCAGCGCGCCCGAGGGCTCGTTGCGGTGGCAGAGGCCGAACTCGGCGAGCCGCAGCGGCAGCTCGCGGAAGGAGCGCACACGCTGGTTGAAGATCTGGATATGGCCGGGGCAGCTCATCGGCTTCAGCGCGAATTGCCGCTCAGCCTCGGCGAGCGAGAACATGGCGTCGCCGAATTTCTGCCAATGGCCGCTCGCCTCCCAGAGCGAGCGTGCCAGCAGCAGCGGCGTGCGCACCTCGCGATAGAGCGCCTCGCGCATGCGCCGGCGGATATAGTCCTCCACCACCGCGACGAGCGCGAAGCCGCGCGGGTGCCAGAACGCCATGCCAGGCGCCTCCTCCTGCTGGTGGAAGAGGTCGAGGCGGTTGCCGATGAGTCGGTGATCGCTGTCGTCCATCGCTCGCTCCGTGAGGCCGGAGACGGCGCGCGAGCCCGGACATGAAAAGGCCCCGTCCGTCGCCGGCGGGGCCTGGGGTTGGTCCTCTCTGCGCGCTCAGCGCAAGCGACCTCGCCGCGGCCCGCCATAGCGGGTCGTCGTCGTGGTCGCGGCCGTCACCGGCCGGCGGGAGGGCGGCATGTCCATGGCAATTAGTTAGTCCGAAGCGCCGGCGCTGTCAAAGCGCAGCGCGGCGCCGCACACGCAATCGTGGCTTGAAGCGGGCGCGGCGGCGGGGCTCAATGGTGGGCGCGGCCGGCGCCGCCGGCGCATCGGGGAGGGCAACGCCATGGATTGCTGCGGCCATCACGCGCTGACGCGCCGACACTGGATGTGGGGCACGGTGCTGGCATCTCTCGGCGCCATGCTCGGCGCGTCGGCCGGCCGGGACGCGGCGGCGGCCCAGAGCGCCGACGACGCCGCGGCGGCGCGCGACGTGTTGCGCCGGTTCATCTCCGTCGATGTCCACAGCCATGGCGGGACGACGGGGATCATCTCCATGGCCGCGCCGAACGACGATCTCGCGACCGGCATGCGCGCGGGATCGCTGGCGGTCGCGTGCCTCGCCGACGTGCCGGACGGTCCCGTGCTCGGCCGCAACGCCGCCGGCGTGCTCGGCGCCACCCGCACGCCCGGGCCGGGCGAGCTCTACAAATACCATCTCAACCGCCTCGCCTGGATGGACGAGATGGTGGCGAGGCATGGGCTGCGCCGCGTCCATACCGCGGCCGAGCTCGAGGCGGCGCATGCCGCCGGCCAGCCGGCAATCGTCGCCGACGTCGAAGGGCTCGACTTCCTCGAGCGCAAGCTCGAGCGGCTCGAGGAGGCGCACCAGCGCGGCGTCCGGCATGTGCAGCTGGTGCATTACACGCCCAACGACATCGGCGATTACCAGACCGGCGCCGTCACCCATGACGGGCTCACCTCCTTCGGCGCCGAGGCGATCCAGGCTTGCCACAAGCTGGGCCTGGTCTGCGACGTCGCGCACGCGACCGAGGACACGGTGAAGCAGGCGGTCAAGGTCGCCACCAAGCCGCTGCTGCTCTCGCACACCGCGATCGCCGACTCGAAGGCGATGGGGCCGACGCCGCTGAGGGGCCGGCAGGTCAGCCGCGACCATGCGCGGGCGATCGCCGAGACCGGCGGCTCGATCGGCATCTGGCACTTCTTCCCCAGCCTGGACAAGTATGTCGACGGGCTGAAGGAGATGGTGGACGTGGTCGGCGTCGATCACGTCAGCATCGGCACCGACCAGCAGATCGCGCGCGGCAGCGTGCAGACCTACGACCAGTGGGCGCAGCTCGTCGCCGCGATGCTGCGCGGCGGCTTCACCCCCGACGAGGCGGGAAAGATCGCCGGCGGCAACTATCTGCGGATTTTCCGCAGCGCGGTCGGCTGAGGCGGGGGC
>JASHTP010000500.1 GCA_030040495.1 Alphaproteobacteria bacterium | reverse complement strand
GGCGCGCGCGCCCTTCATGCCGGCGAGCCGGTCACGCTGGTGGTGGCGGAAACGCGCGCGGCGGCGCAGGACGCGGCCGAGCTGGTCGAGGTCGATTACGAGGCGCTCGCCGCGGTCAGCGATCTGCGCGCGGCGGCGGCACCGGGGGCGCCGCTGCTCTTCGCCGAAGCGCCGGGCAATATCGCCCTCGACTGGGCGCTCGGCGGCGAGGCCGACAATCTCGCGGAGATCGAGCAGCTGATGCAGGGGGCGCAGCACGTGGCGCGGCTGTCGCTGGTCAATCAGCGCGTCGTCGTCGCCTCGATGGAGCCGCGCGGCGCCACGGCGAGCTACGACCCGGCGAGCGGCGCCTACGCGCTCCGCGTCGGGGCCCAGGGCGTCAACCTGCTGCGCGGCCAGCTGCTCGCCATTCTCGGGCTCGAGCCGCGACGCCTGCGCGTCACCACCGAGGATGTCGGCGGCGGCTTCGGCATGAAGGCGCCGGCCTATCCCGAATATGTGGCGCTGCTCGCGGCGGCCGAGCGCGTCGGGCGGCCGGTGCATTGGATGTCGACGCGCTCGGAGGCTTTCCTGTCCGACCAGCAGGCGCGCGACACTGTCACCGATGTCGAGCTGGCGCTCGACCGCGCGGGCCGCTTCCTTGCGCTCCGCGTCAAGGTGCTCGCCGCCATGGGCGCCTATGTCACCTCGCACGGCGCGTTCATCGCAACCAGCAATTTCGCCCGCTGCCTCAGCAGCATGTACCGCGTCCCGCGCATCGCCGCCGAGGTGAGGTGCGTCTTCACCAACACGGTGCCCACCGGCCCCTATCGCGGCGCCGGGCGGCCCGAGGCGAACTATGCCATCGAGCGCGTCATCGACGAGGCGGCGCGGCTATCCGGCATCGACCGCGTCGAGCTGCGCCGCCGCAACCTGATCGCGCCCGCCGAGATCCCCTACAAGGCGCCGGTCGGCGTCACCTATGACAGCGGCGACTTCCCCGCGCTCTTCGAGAAGGCGCTGAGCCTCGCCGATGTCGCCGGATTCGCCGCGCGCCGGCAGCGCTCGGCGGCGGCGGGCCGGCGGCGCGGGCTAGGCATCTCCTGCTTCCTCGAGCATGCCGGCGGCGCGCCCAGCGAAGGCGCGGGGATTGCCTTCCTCGGCGACGGCAAGGCGACGCTCGACCTCGCCACCGGCCCGACCGGGCAGGGCCATGCGACGATCTTCGCCCGTCTCGTCGCCGAGCGGCTCGGGCTGCCCGAGAGCCAGGTGGCGGTGCGTAACGGCGACAGCGCTCTCGCCGTCGACGGCACCGGCACGGTCGCCTCGCGCAACACCATGACCACCGGCACCGCCTCGCTGCGTGCCGTCGAGCTGGCGATCGAGAAGGGAAAGCGCATCGCCTCGCGCCTGCTCGAGGCGGCCGAGGCCGACATCGAGTATGGCGCGGGCGCCTTCCGCATCGCCGGCACCGACCGCGCGGTCGCGCTCCTCGAGGTCGCCGCCAAGGCCGCCCAGTCGGGCGAGCCGCTCGACAGCAAGGCGCGCATCGAGGTGCCGCAATCCTTCCCCAATGGCTGCCACCTGTGCGAGGTCGAGATCGATCCCGAGACCGGGCTGGTCGCCGTCGCCGCCTATGTCGCGGTCGATGATTGCGGCGTGGCGCTCGACGAGGTCATGGTCGAAGGGCAGGTCCATGGCGGCGTGGCGCAAGGCATCGGCCAGGCGCTCTATGAGGACGCGGCCTACGACGCCGCGAGCGCCCAGCTGCTCGCCGGCTCCTTCATGGACTACGCCATGCCGCGGGCCGACACCGTGCCGGAGATCGCGGGCGCGCTCCATCCCGTCCCCTGCCGCACCAACCCGCTCGGCGTCAAGGGCACCGGCGAGGCCGGCACCACCGGCGCGCTCGCCGCGGTGATGAACGCCGTCGCCGATGCGCTTCCCGGCGCATTGCTCGACATGCCGGCGACGCCGGAAAAGGTCTGGCGCGCCTGCCGCCAACTCGAACGAGGAGGAAATTGACCATGCTCTACACCTGCCACCCCGCCGCGGCGCATGCGATGCGCGTTCCGGCCAAGCGCGCGCGCGGCAAGGCGGCGCCGCGCCGGCACTTCACCGTCGACATCCATTGCCACGTCTTCACGCCCGAGGCCGAGCGGCTGGCCCACCCCGCCTTCCGCCCGGATTACGAGCCGATGCTCAGGCATGCGAGCGAGGCGACGCGCGAGGTCAATCGCAAGCAGCAGGAAACCATCCGCGGCAAGCTCACCTCGGTCGAGACACGGCTCGCCGACATGGACCGGCTCGGCATCGACGTCCAGGCGATCTCGCCGGCGCCGCCGCAATACTACTACTGGGCGCCCTCCGAGCTCGGCCGCGAGACGTCGCGGCTGGTCAACAACCGCATCGCCGAGATCGTTGCGCGGCATCCCGACCGCTTCGTCGGCATGGGCACGGTGCCGATGCAGGCGCCGGAGCTGGCGGTGGCCGAGCTCGAGCGCATGGTTAAGGAGCTTGGCCTGCGCGGCGTCGAGATCTGCACCAACGTCGCCGGCGCCGAGCTGTCCGAGCCGCGCTTCCGGCCGTTCTTCGCCAAGGCCGAAGAGCTCGGCATCCTCATCTTCATGCATCCCAACGGCTTCACCGAAGGCCGGCGGCTCGCCGAGCATTATTTCATCAACCTCATCG
>JASHTP010000499.1 GCA_030040495.1 Alphaproteobacteria bacterium | reverse complement strand
GCGGCGGTCGGGGATGGCGTCGGCGAGGAAGATGCCCCAGCGATAGTCCGGCATCTTCACCGTGCCGTAGGTCGCCCAGCCCTTGGCGTCGACCGAGGTGGCGGTGCGCAGATAGACCTCGGCGTCGAGGAAGTCGCCGGGGCCGAGCTCCTTCCACCAGTCGAGGAAATGCGGCTGCCAATGCTCGAGTGCGCGCTGCAGCGTGCGGTTTTCGGCGAGATCGACATTGTTGGGGATGCGCTCCTGATAGTCGATCGCCATCGTCAGACCCTTTCCCATTTGAAATGCGGCTTCGAGCCGGTGCCGAAGAGCTTGAGCGCCCCCTCCTCGCCGACCGCGTTGGGCCGGTTGAAGATCCAGTTCTGCCAGGCCGAGAGCCGGCCGAAGATGCGCGTCTCCATCGTCTCCGGCCCGGCGAAGCGCAGATTGGCCTCGAGCCCGGTGAGCGCGTCGGGCGAAAGGCTGGCGCGCTCCTCGACGGCAAGCCGGATCTCGTCTTCCCAATCGAGCTCGTCGGGAGCGAAGGTGACGAGGCCGAGCGCCATCGCCTGCTCCGCGCCGAGCGGCTCGCCGCGGCGGCCGGCGAGCGCATCGACCGGCGCCGCCTCGCCGCAGAAGCGCGTCGCCAGGCGCGACAGCCCGTTCACCATCGGGAACGGCCCGAAATTCGCCGCCGAGAGCGCCAGGCGCGGCGCGTCATTGTCGCCTTCCTCGAGCGCCAGCATGTAGGAGCGGTCGGCGGCGAGCGCCAGCTCGAGCAGCGTCCCGGCGAAGCAGGAGTCCCGATCGACCAGGGCGAAGAGGCTGCGCGAGGAGACGTCGAGCCGCGCCAGGGTGCGGCGCAGGAAGCCCAGCGTCTCGCGCACGAACCAGTTGTGCTCGTTCGCCAGCATGCCGGCATCGCCGGCGAGGACAGCCTCGATCGAGCCGCGCGTCTTCAGCAGCAGGGTGCCGAGCTCGAGCTCGTTGACGCGCAGCATCAGGATGGCGTCGTCGAGCTCGCGCGCCATGGCGAGCGGCCACCAGTGCGCGCCCAAGGCTTCGATCCCGGCGGCGTCGCGCGGGCCCGCTTCGGCGGGACCGGTGACGGTGAGGGTGGCGACGCGGCGCGGCCGGTCGAATGCGACATCGACCCAGCGATAGTGATAGCCGCCATCGTCGATGCGGCGCTCGAGCGGCGGCAGCGTTACGCCTTTGGCGTCGGCGGGCCGGCGACTCCGGGCCGCCAGCGCGCGAGCATGAGCGGCGACGAGATCGGCAAAGCCGGCCGGCGGCGCCGCATCGTCGATGAGCTTCCACTGCTTGGCGCGGTCGGCGCGCACGCCTTCGGCGGTGGTGCAGAAGACGTCGGCGAGGTCGCGCCGCACCTTGCGCTTGTCGACGAGGCGGGTGAGGCCGCCGGTGCCGGGCAGCACGCCCAGCAGCGGCACTTCCGGCAGGCTCACCGTCGAGGAGCGGTCGTCGATCATGACGATCTCGTCGCAGGCGAGCGCCACCTCGTAGCCGCCGCCGGCGCAGGTGCCGTTGAGCGCGGCGAGGAATTTGAGCCCGCCCTCGCGGCTCGACTCCTCGATGCCGTTGCGCGTCTCGTTGGTGAATTTGCAGAAATTGACCTTCCACGCGTGCGGCGAGGTGCCCAGCATGTAGATGTTGGCGCCGGCGCAGAACATGCGCTCCTTGCCGCTGGTGAGCACCACGCACTTCACGCCGGGATGCTCGAAGCGGATGCGGTTCAGCGCATCGTGCAATTCGATGTCGACGCCGAGATCGTAGGAATTGAGCTTGAGCTTGTAGCCCGGCTTGATGCCGCCATCCTCGGCCACGTCGAGCACCAGCCGCGCGACGGCGCCGTCGAGCTCGAGCCGCCAATGCTTGTAGCGCTCGGGATGAGTGTCGAACGTGATCAAAGGCGCCTCCGCCCGGGCCTGTTCGTTAGACGCATTATAGTGCATGTTAATGGCCGGTCAAGCAGTATGATGCAGGCAAATTGCCGGGCCTTGCCGCGAGCCCCCGCCGCGAAGGGGTGCAACGACAGCTTCGAAAAGAGCAGGTTTCCAACGAGAGAAGCCACGCCGCCATGGCCGAACCGCGACCACCCGGTCGCGGACCGAGAAAATCGCGGCTGCGTTCTGTCGCCGGCAGCGTGCCAGCCCCAGCCGTTTGCCGACGACTCCGAGCAGCGCGTTGAGCCGACGAACCCGAGGGCCTCGGGCACCCCGTGCCGAGAAACATCCCGCACTCGGCCACTCGGCGCATCGATGTGCGCCCGCGCGACCGCGACCGTCGCTGAGCGGCCGCCTATCCCGCCACCGCCGCCTTGAGCTCGCGGAAGCTCTGCTCCGCCGTCTTGCCGCCGGTGTCGACGCGCGCGTCGGCCTTGCTGTAGAGCGCGGTGCGGCCGGCGAGGATGCGGCGGAGATCCTCCATCGCCTGCTCGTTCTCGGCCATCGGCCGGGTGTCGCCTTGCGCCACGACGCGGCCCATATGCTCCTCCGGCGTGGCGGTGAGCCAGACCGTGTAGCAGGCCGAGAGCAGCAGATCGAAGGTGGTGGGCTCGGAGACGATGCTGCCGCCGGTGGCGATGACGGCGCGGTCGTAGCGCTCGATCACCGCTTCGAGGGCGCGGCGCTCATAGCGGCGGAACGCGGCCTGGCCATAGAGATCGAAGATCTCGGCGAGCCTGGTGCCGCTTTCGCGCTCGACCTCGCGGTCGAGCTCGATGAAGGGCACCGAGAGATCCTTGGCCAGCATCGCGCCGAGCGTGGATTTGCCGGCGCCGCGCAAGCCGACGAGCGCGACGCGGTGGCGCCGCTCGCTGTCGATTGCGGCGCCGAAGGTCTGGCCCAGGAGCTTGCGCGCCTGCGCCAGCTCCTTGGCCGGCAGCCGCCCCAGGGTCTGGATCAGCAAGGTGAGCTCGACCGGCCGGTCCGGCTCCTCGCGCACGAGATCGCCCAAAGGCAGCCCCATGGCATGGGCAATCTGGCGCAGCAGCACGATCGAGATGTTGCCGTGCCCGGTCTCGAGCTGTGCCAGATAGCGCTCCGAGACCCTGGAATCCCGCGCCAGGATCTTGCGCGTCATGCCGCGCCGGGCGCGCGCCTCGCGGATGCGCTCGCCGAGAAGCCTGAGATACTCGGCCTCGCCGTTCTCGCCCTCGCGCCGTTCCTTGGCCGCCGCTGCCTCATGCGCCGCCATGTCTTGCTCCTTCGCCGGCAATCCTGTGCCTGTCCGGCCGACCGGCATGTATTATAATGCTTGCTTAACCATCGGCATGCATTATAGTCGCTTCCGGCCGCCGGTCCAGTCCGGTGAGAGCAGGGCGCGAGGAGGCGCGGTGGAGCAGCGACTGACCATCCTGGTGGGCACCATGACCGGCACCGCCCAGCTCGTCGCCGACGAGGTCGCCGACGTGTTGAAGGCGCGCGGGGTCGCGGTCGAGGTCCGCCCCATGGACGGGCTCGATGCCGGCATCTTCGCGGCGGGCGGCGCCTTCCTGATCTGCAGCTCGACCTACGGCCAGGGCGACGTGCCGGACAATGCGCAGAAGCTCTTCGCCGATCTCGAGCAGAAGAAGCCCGATCTCGCGCGCGTCGTCTACGGCGTCATCGCGCTCGGCGACCGCACCTACGCCCAGACCTTCTGCTTCGGCGGCAAGCGCTTCGACGCGCTGCTGCAGTCGCTCGGCGCGCGCCGCGTCGGCGATCTCCTGCTGCACGACGCCAGCGCCGGCACCATGCCCGAAGAGGTCGCGGTCGACTGGATCGGCCCCTGGCTCGACCAGTTCCGCGACGCGCGCGACAAGGCGGCGTAGGCGACGCCGTTCCAAGGCTTGCCGGCGTGCGGGCTCTCGCGATAGCTGCACAATCGCTGACGCCCGCCGGCGACGACGCGCAAGCGCGTCGCGCTAGCCCCAGGGCCCGTGATGCGGCGGCGCCTGCGGCGCGGCGTCGAGCGGCGCCACCGGGCCGCCGGCGAGCGTCTCCAGCCGGGCGATGCGGTCGGCGAGCGGCGGATGGGTGGCGAAGAGCTCGCTCGACGACAGGCGCCGCGGCGGCGCGATGCAGAGCGCCGAGATCGGCGAATTGTCGCGCGCCAGCGCCGTGTCGCTCTGCTGCAGGCGCTGCAGCGCGTGGATGAGCCCGACGGGGTCGCGCGTCAGCTTCACCGAGGTCGCGTCGGCGAGATATTCGCGCTGGCGCGAAATGGCGAGCTGCACCAGCTTCACCGCGAGCGGCGCGACGATCGCCACCACGGCGACGATCGCCAGCACCACCAGGGTGAGCACGAGGCGCGCGCCGCCGCTGCCGTCTTCCCGGCCGCGGCGGGGGCCGCCCGACCAGGCCGTCCAGCGCAGCACGTCCAGCAGCAGGTGCTGCACCAGCACCACCACCCCCGCCATGGCGGCGACGACGGTGGCGTAGCGCACGTCGAAATCGGCGACATGGCCCATCTCGTGGCCGACGACGCCTTGCAGCTCCTCGCGCGTGCAGCGCGCCAGCAGGCCGCTGGTGACGGTGAGCATGGCGCGGCCGGGCGACGGGCCCGAAGCGAAGGCGTTGAGCGCCTCGGTCTCCACCACCATCGGCTTGGGCGGCGGCAGCCCGGCGGCGATCGCCATCTCCTCGACGACGTCGATGAGGCGCTTCTCCGCGGCGTTTTCGGGATCGGCGGGGCGGGCGCCGGCGAAGGCGGCGAGGATCTGCGCCCCGGCATAGAGCGTGATCAGCCCCCAGGCGAGGCCGAAACCGACCATGGCGAGCGCGCCGATCAGCGCCTGCGGCCGCGGCGGGCCGAAGAGGTCGGCGACCACCGCGCCGGCCGAGAGCCGCGCCACCGCGTCGGGCGGCAGGCTCCAGATCTCGTCGCCGATGCCGATCGCCCAGCCGAGAACATAGCCGAGCGCGCCGGAGATCGCCGTCAGCACGGCGATGAGGATGACCGTGTTGCGCTTGTTGCGCGCGATCGCCTGCGCGAAATCGGTGCTGCCGAGCGTCGGCACGGGAGTCGGCGGCGGCTAGGAGCCTGTCTGGGAAATATCATGGGTCTGCGACATCGTCCTTTGGCGCCGGGCTGGGAGCGAGGAGCGCGGCGATGCCTCGGCATCGTGAGCGACGAGCGACGGCCAACCCGTCCGACCGCTTCGCGGTCGGACCCAAGGGTTCGATCGCAGAGCGATCGAACGGGTTGGCCGGCGCCAAAGGACGATGTCCCCTAGGGTTGCACGAGGACGGGGCGCTGCCGCGTCGCTCGGCCTTGCCGATGC
>JASHTP010000498.1 GCA_030040495.1 Alphaproteobacteria bacterium | reverse complement strand
ATCGAACCCCGCCGACGTCACCTCGGCATCGAGGTCGCACCCGCTCGACCAGCCGAAAATCTCGTCGCGGCGGCTCGGCGGCGCCTCGCGCCAGAAGCTCTGAAACCCGGGGATCCAGTCGCATTTGGTGACCAGCACATAGATCGGCAGCTGCAGCCCCAGCCGCTGCTGCAGGTCGAGCAGATGGCGATGCATCTGATCGGCCTTGGCCAGCAGCGCGTCGGCATCGAGCCGGTCGGGCCCGACGAAATCGCCGCAGGGAATGGTGACGACGACGCCGTCGACCGGCCGGATCGGCCGGTGCTCCGCGAGCAGCCGCAGCATCTGCCGCCAGGCGCGGTCGTCGGCGCTCTGGCGTTCGGGATCGAGCACGAGCTGGCCGGCGACGTCGAGCACGACGCCGCCGTCGAAGAAATGCCACGCCAGCGCGCGGCCCGCCGGCGGCGGCTCGGCCTGCATCGCGCCGGCCGGGCGCAGCGCCTCGAGCTCCGAGAGCACGCTGGTCTTGCCCGAGCCCTTCTCGCCGAGCACCAGGTACCAGGGGATGGCGTAGCGCCAGCGATAGCCCGGCGTCACCCGGCGCAGATAACGCAGCGCCGCGTCGAAGGAATGCTGCAGCTCCTGCGGCGGGATCGGCGCGCCGCCGGCGTCGAGCAACGGCCCGGCGGGCGCCGGCGCGCCCGGCGCCGGCTTGGCCGCCACGCTTTCCTTAGCCGACGCGGCGCGGCGCAGCAGCAGGAAGAGCAGCACCAGGAGCACGAGCGCCAGCAGCGCGACCAGGATGCCGATCACGACCGCGTAGGGCGCCACTATGCCGATGAGGTTCAGCATCGCCTCAGTGTCGCTCCTGCTGCACCACGGGGCTGTTCAACAACTTGTCGATGTCGCTGGTGCCGCGCTGCCAGACGACGTGCTGCGCGGCAAGATAGGCCGCGCACGCGACGACGATGGCGACGATCCAAGGCCGCAAATGCGGCAGCCGCACCGGCCGCTCCTCGTCCAGGGTGTGCGCATAGGCGTCGGCGAAGACCGGCAATTCGGCGGCGAGCCGCAGCGGCGCGTGGCGCTCGATGATGTCGCGCAGCGCGCGGCGGTACTGGCGCAGCGCCGCCTGATCGTGGATGGCGCGGTACTTGCCGCGGAAGCCCAGCGACAGCGTGACGAGATAGACGGCGGCGAGGTCGGCGTTGGCGGCGGTGCCGCGCGCGATCAGCGCGTCGATATGGTCGAAGATGCGCTCGCCGGCGATGCGCGTCTGGAACAGCGCCATCTCGATGAGGTTGTCCTTCCACTGGGCGCGGCCCGCCCAATCCGTCATGTAGAGCAGCACCTCGTCGGCAAGCGCCGCCATGACGTATTGCGTCTCGCGGTAGAGTTCCGCGCTGTAAACGCCGCCCGCGCGCGTTCCGCCGACATAGAGCCGCTCGAGATAGGCCTTGAGATGATGATGCACCAGCACGACGGGATCCTGCTGGCGCTCGTCGGCCTCGCCGCCCTCGAGGCTCCTGACCCCGCCGCGCAGCGCATACTTGACCCGCATCAGCTCGCGGTAGAACTGGCGCAGCTGCGCCAGCAGCGAGTGCGCAGCTTCCTCGCCCGGAGCCGGCGACAGGAACGAGAGCCGCTGCAGGATCACGTCGTTCACGGGCGGCCCGCCGGCCGACGGCATCGGCGCTGTGCGCCCGGGAAACGGCACGGGCCGGCGCGGCGTCTCATGGCCGCTCAGCCCTCGGCCGCCGCGCGGACATAGAGCACGATCTCGAGCGGGCGGCGCGCGCCGCTGGCGTCGCGCGGGTTGGAGATTTCGAGCAGCCGGTTCGCGGCGATGAAATTGCGATCGACGGGGATGCGGAAGACGACGGTACCGCGCGTCGGCACGACGTCGAGCCCTTCGCTCTCGAAGACGCGGCCGCGCGCGGCGCCGCGGATGCGCGCTTCGGTCATCGGCGCGATCTGCTCGCTGTCGCCGATCAGCGCCTCCTCCATCCATTGCGCGACGTCCCCCTCGCCCGCGCCGGCGCGGCCGCGCACGCCGACGAGCAGCTCGCCGTCGTCGAGCCAGGCCGGCTCGAGCTTCAGACGGAAGGCGGCGCCATCGAGCGCGAAGGCGACGGTCACGTGCAGCTCGCTGATCGCCTCGACGATGCGTTCGACGAAGGCGAGCAGCGGGCGGAATGAGGCGCCGATGTCGTCCTGGTCGTAGCGCTCGAAGATCGGCGGCACCATGCCCGTGCCGAGCGGCGCGAGCTGGCCGGCGATGCCCGCCGCCAGCACGAAGAGCGCGAAGGGGTGGGCAAGCCCGGTGTTGAGCGCGGCCTCGAAGGGCGGCAGGGCGCCGACGAGGCAATGAATGGCGCTGCGCGTTTCGAGCAGCGACGCTTGGCGGCCCGCGCCGCTCGCTCCCATGGCGCGGTCGGCCAGAAACGACGCCTTCTGCCGCAGGCTCTGCGCCAACCTTAAGCAAAGCTGGCCGAGCTGGCCGTCGAGCGGCACCGCGAGCTGCGGCGGCAGATAGCGCTGCGTGAGCTGCAAGGTGTCGCTCTCGAAGGAGACCTCGGCGATCGGCATGGCGACGTACTTGGCTGAGGGCCGGTCGCCGGCGAGCAGCATCAGGTTGGGCCTGAGCCGCGGCAGCCGCATCGGGTTGTCGCCGGTGTTCTCGTCGACGACCTCGTCGCCGACGACGGAACGGAAGCGCGGCGTTTCGCCGGTGCCGGAGACGATGTCCGGGCGCCGCGCCGGCGCGGCGAGATAGATCTTCGCCGGCGTGTCGCGGAGCTGATCGGCCATCGGCAGCAGATCGATCTCGAGCGCCGGCGCATCGTCCTGCGGGTAGGTGACGGCGAGGCCGTCGGGCAGGATGGCCTGCAACGCCAGCACCCGGAACGTGCCCATGGCCAGCCTCGCCTGATCGAGCTGCAGGCCGAGAAGGCCCCAGCGGAACGGCGCCGCCTGGGCCAGGTGGAACTGCAGCAGCATGTCCGCGCGCAGGCCGGCCTGCTGGAAATGCTGCGGCGAGAGCAACATGCCCTCGTGCCATTGCACCGCTTCGGGGATGGAACGGATGTCGGTCATGGCGCGGCACTCATTTCTGCGCTTCCTGAGGCGGCGTGATGACGAAATCTTTGTCGCCGAGCGCGATGAAGAAGCGCTCGAGCCCGTCGACGCGCGCGCGATGCGTGCCCTCGCTGAAGTAATTGGCGAAGACGAAGGCTGCGATCGCCTGGCTCGCCTTCGGCGACACCGCCTCGATCGGTCCTTTCTGCCCCGGGACGACCTCGAGCGAGGTGACGTCGAAGCCGTTGGGAAAGGCCTGGCGGACCTGGCTCTTCTTCTGGAACCAGTCATGCGCGGTCATCTGCGTCAATTGCGGCACCAGCTGCGGGTCGTAGACATAGACGATGTCGACGGCGATCGGACTGTCCTGGTTGGCGCCCTGCGCCACC
>JASHTP010000497.1 GCA_030040495.1 Alphaproteobacteria bacterium | reverse complement strand
TCGATCTCGGCGAGGCCGCGCGTCATCAGGCAGGCGACGAAGAACAGGGCGGGGGCGGTGGCGTAGGCCGGCACCGTGCCGGCCAGCGGCGCCAGGAACAGGCTCAGCACGAACAGCGCGGCGACGACGAGACCGACGAGGCCGGTGCGCCCGCCCGCCCGCACGCCGGCGGCGCTTTCGATATAGCTGGTCACGGTCGAAGTGCCCAGCAGCGCGCCCGCCATGGTCGCGGTGCTGTCGGCGATGAAGGCGCGACCGAGCCGCGGGATCTTGCCGTCGCGGTCGATCAGTCCGGCGCGCTGGGCGACGCCGACCAGCGTGCCCGTGTTGTCGAAGAGGTCGACGAAGAAGAAAGCGAAGACGATGGTGACGAGGCCGATGCGGAAGGTGCCGGCGAGATCGAGCTGAAGGAAGGTGGGCGCGAGGCTGGGCGGCAGGGCGAAGACGCCCTGGAAGGGCGAGACGCCGAACAGTACCCCGGCCGCGGTCGTCGCCAGCACGGCGATGATGATGGCGCCGGGCACGCGACGGGCGTCGAGCGCGATCATGGCAAAGAAGCCGAGCACGGCCAGCACCGCAGCCGGCGCCTTGAGGTTGCCGAGGGTCACCAGCGTGTCGGCGTCGGCGACGACGATGCCCGCGTTCTTGAGCGCGATGACGCCGAGGAAAAGGCCGATGCCGGCGGAAATCGCCAGCTTCTGCGAGCGCGGAATGGCATCGGCGATCCAGCCGCGCACGCGGGTCAGGCTCAGCACCAGGAACAGCACGCCCGACAGGAAGACGGCGCCCAGCGCCACCTGCCACGGATAGTGCATGCCCTTGACCACGCCATAGGTGAAGTAGGCGTTGAGCCCCATGCCCGGCGCCAGCGCCAGCGGATAGTTGGCGTAGAGCGCCATCACCGTGGTGCCGATGGCCGAGCCCAGGCAGGTGGCGACGAAGACCGCGCCGCGATCCATCCCGGCCTCGCTCAGGATCGCCGGGTTGACGAACATGATGTAGGCCATGGTGAGGAAGGTGGTGAGCCCCGCCACCAGCTCGATGCGGACGGTGGTGCCGTTCTCGGCCAGCCGGAAATAGCGCTCGAGCATGATCCCCCCAGGCGACACCGTGCGGGATGATGGCCGGCTTTCGCCGCCTCGGCTAGTATCCGGTCATGGTCCGACCAGTTGTGCTCGTCCTGCTGGTTCTCGCCCTGTCGCCGGCGTTCGGCCAGACCGCCGTGACCCCGCCGGCGGGCCTCGAGGACATGGCGCCGCCGCCGCCTGGCGGCGTCTCGGTGTCGCGGGATGGCCGCATGGTCATCTCCTCCGATCTCTGTCCCGGCCTGAACGGCGCTGTGCCGGGCGTGCCCGGCGCCGACTACACGCCGGGGGTCGACGTCAACGGCAAGAGCGTGGCGCCGGCCGATCTGCCGAACGGCGCGCCGCCGCTCAAGCTCGAGAATTTCCCGATCGAGATCAGCGTCAATCTGCAGAAGCGCTTCGGCATCCCGGCCAACTCGACGCTCTTCCACGGCAAGGCGATCATCGGGGTGGTGACGATCCGCGACGGCCGTGCCTATTTCAACGGCCAGCCGATCTCCGAGAGCGAGCAGGAGATGATGCAGGCAGCGTGCAAGCAGGCCGGCGCACGCTAGAAGCGGGCGCGCCGCATGGACATCCGCCGAGGCCTTGCCTAAAGTTCCGCCCGCTCCTGCGCCAGCCGCGAGGTCCCATGCGACTTTCCGCCTATTTCCTGCCCCTGCTGCGCGAGAATCCGAGCGAGGCGCAGATCGTCTCGCATCGCCTGATGTTGCGCGCCGGCATGATCCGGCAGTCGAGCGCCGGGATCTATTCCTGGCTGCCGCTGGGGCTGCGCGTGCTCAAGAAGGTCGAGCGGATCGTGCGCGAGGAGCAGGATGCCGCCGGCGCGCTCGAGCTGCTGATGCCGACGATCCAGCCGGCCGAGCTGTGGCAGGAGAGCGGGCGCTACGAGGATTACGGCAAGGAGATGCTGCGCATCACCGACCGACACGAGCGCGCGATGCTCTACGGTCCGACCAACGAAGAGCTGATCACCGACATCTTCCGCGACAGCATCAAGAGCTATCGCGACCTGCCGAAGAACCTCTATCACATCCAGTGGAAGTTCCGCGACGAGGTGCGGCCGCGCTTCGGCGTCATGCGCGGGCGCGAGTTTCTGATGAAGGACAACTACTCGTTCGATCTCGACGTCAAAGGGGCGAAGCACTCCTACTTCAAGATGTTCTTCGCCTATCTCCGCACCTTCGCGCGCATGGGGCTCCGGGCGATCCCGATGCGCGCCGAGACCGGGCCGATCGGCGGCGACCTCAGCCATGAATTCATCGTCCTGGCCGAAACCGGCGAGTCCCAGGTGTTCTGCGATCGCGCCTGGCTCGAATCGGAAATCCTCGATATGGCGGTCGACTATGACAGCGACCTCGAGCCGCAATTCTTGCGATGGACGAGCCTCTACGCCGCCACCGGCGACATCCACGACGCCAAGGCCTGTCCGGTGCCCGAGGACCGACTCGTCACCGCGCGCGGCATCGAGGTCGGCCAGATCTTCTATTTCGGCACGAAATATTCGGCGCCGATGAAGGCCGTGGTCGCCGGGCCCGACGGCGAGCCGGTGCCGGTGGAGATGGGCTCCTACGGCATCGGCGTGTCGCGGCTCGTCGGCGCCATCATCGAGGCGAGCCACGACGAGGCCGGCATCATCTGGCCGGAGAGCGTGGCGCCGTTCAAAGTCGGGCTCGTCAATTTGCGCGCCGGCGACCGGCGCTGCGTCGCCGCCGCGGACGATCTCTATGCGCGGCTGACGCGCGCCGGCGTCGAGGTGCTCTACGACGACCGCGACGATTCGCCCGGCGCGAAATTCGCGGCGATGGACCTGATCGGCCTGCCCTACCAGCTCGTCGTCGGGCCGCGCGGTCTCGACAAGGGCGTCGTCGAGCTCAAGAAGCGCGCCGGCGGCGCGCGGCAGGAGCTTTCCCCCGAGGCGGCGCTGACGCTCCTCGGAGGCGGGTGATGGCCTTCGACGCCGTCGAGCGCATGGTGGCGTTCCGCTACCTGCGCGCGCGCCGCCAGGAAGGCTTCATCTCGGTCATCGCCGCCTTCTCGCTGCTCGGCATCATGCTCGGCGTGGCGACGCTGATCATCGTCATGTCGGTGATGAACGGTTTCCGCGTCGAGCTGCTGAACCGCATCCTCGGCCTCAACGGTGATCTCGGCATCTTCTCCGCCCAGGGCGCCATTCCCGACTTCGACGCGCTCGCCGTCCGGGTGAAGCAGGTGCCGGGCGTGGTCGCCGTCCATCCGCTGATCGAGGGCCAGGTGCTGGCCTCGGCCAAGGGCCGCTCCTCGGGCGTCATGGTGCGCGGCATGAGCGAGGCCGACATCAAGAGCGAGCCGTTGCTCGCCAGCCACATCGCGCCGGGCGAGCTGCAGCAGTTCGGTGACGACAAGGTGCTGCTCGGCAGCAAGCTCGCCTTCAAGCTCGGCGTCCGGCCGGGCGACTCGGTGACCTTGATGTCGCCGAACGGCCGGCCCACCGCCTTCGGCAACGTGCCGCGCGTCAAGACCTATCGCGTCGCCGGCACCTTCGAGGTCGGCATGTACGAGTACGACAGCGGTATCATCTTCATGCCGCTGCCGGCGGCGCAGCTCTTCTTCCAGCTGCCCGGCTCGGTCAACACGCTCCAGGTCTTCGTCGGGAATCCCGACCGGGCGCGCGCCGTCGGCTACGCCGTCTACCAGAAGCTCGGCGGCGGCTACCGCGTCTATGACTGGCAGCAGAGCAACGCGGCCTTCTTCGGCGCCGTCGAGGTCGAGCGCAACGTCATGTTCATCATCCTGTCGCTGATCATCCTGGTGGCGGCGTTCAACATCGTCTCCAGCATGATCATGCTGGTGAAGGACAAGACGCGCGACATCGCCATCCTGCGCACCATGGGAGCGACGCGCGGCATGGTGCTGCGCGTCTTCATGTTGAGCGGCGCCAGTATCGGGGTCGTCGGCACCCTGCTCGGGCTCGTGCTCGGCATCGCCTTCACCAGCCATATCGAGC
>JASHTP010000496.1 GCA_030040495.1 Alphaproteobacteria bacterium | reverse complement strand
TCCACCTGGCGCAGCACCTCGAGCGCCGCGGGATCGCGCGCCAGCCGCTCGCGGTACTGCTCATAGGCGGCGAGGCTCGCGAAATCGATCAGCGCCAGCGCGGCGTTGGTGGGTCCGGCGAATTTCGTCGGCAGGTAATAGGCGGCGGCGATGGCGCCGCAGCGCACGGCATGCGCCGGCAGGGCGCGCGCATAGGTCTCGAAATCGCCGAGCTTGTTGGCGTCGAGCGTGTAGCGGATGCAGAGCGTCAGCATGGACTCTCTCCTTCCCGGCCGGCGCGGCCGGCGGATCGCCGCCGCGCCTCGCCTTTTCTCTAGCGCGGCGGGCGCCGGCGATGTTTCGGAGCGGAGCGTAGTGTCGCAGCCCCCCACCATCGGCCTGGGCCGGCGATCGTCCCCGTGATAGGGTTTTGCTCGCGACGAGGCTCTCATTCGGGGAGAGGCCATGGAGGACGCGGCGTTCTGGCGCGAACAAGGGGCAAAGTTCCGCCGCCGGGCCGAAACCAGCGGCGATCCCGCGCTCAAGGCGGAGCTGGTGGAGCTCGCCGAGATCTGCGACGAGGTCGCAGCCGAGATCGAGGACCGCGCTCCCGCCGGCTGATCGGGCCGGCGGAGAAATCACGGTTTCGCCACGATTCAATCGAATTGGCGTCGCATTCCGGCGCTTTTCTATAGGGGCGCGAGACGATATCGGCTCGTCTCCGTTCTTCGCAGCGGTCATCCCCCGACCGCTAAATAGAGACGGCCCCGGCCCCCTCCCCCCGCCGGGGCCGTCAATTTTTGGCGATATGGCGCGCCGGAAATGGCATCATCCGGCCCCGGCATGCCCGCCCCCTCCCCATCCGCGGTTTCCGCTCCCGGTTTCGCCGGCCACGCCCTCGCCTGCCGGCGCGGCGAGCGGCTGGTCTTCGCCGGGCTCGATTTCGCCGTGCCGCCGGGCGGCGCGCTGGTGCTGACCGGCCCCAACGGCAGCGGCAAGTCGAGCCTGCTCAGGCTGATGGCCGGCCTGACACGGCCCGAGGCCGGAATGCTGGCCTGGAACGGCGCGCCGATCGGCGACGATCCGGCCGCGCACCGCGCCCGGCTGCACTTCATCGGCCACCAGGACGCGGTGAAGCCGGTGCTCACCGTCGCCGAGACCCTGGGTTTCTGGGCCGGAATGCGCGGCGGCACGGAAGTGAGGGCGGGGCTCGAGCGCTTTCGCCTGGCGGCGCTCGCCGACTGGCCGTGCCGGCTGCTCTCGGCCGGGCAGCGACGGCGCCTGGCGCTGGCGCGGCTCGTCGCCAGCCCGGCGCCGCTCTGGCTGCTCGACGAGCCGGCCAACGGTCTCGATGCCGAGGCGCTCGCCGACCTCCTCGCCGCGATCGCCGCCCAGCGCGCCGCCGGCGGCGCCGTCGTGCTGTCGACCCACACGGCGCTGCCGATCGAAGGAGCGCGGGAGCTGTCGCTGACGGCCTTCGGTCGGCGGGCGGCATGACCGCCTTCCGCCGGCTGATCCTGCGCGATCTGCGGCTCGCCTTCCGCCAGGGCGGGGATGCGGCGATGGTGGTGGGGTTCTTCGTCCTCACCGTCATCCTGTTCCCCTTCGGCGTCGGGCCGGAGCCGGAACTGCTGGCGCGCATCGCCGCCGGCATCGTCTGGGTCACGGCGCTGCTCGCCGCGCTGCTGTCGCTCGAACGCCTGTTCCAGGCGGATTGGGAGGATGGCAGCCTCGAGGCGCTGGCGCTGATGCCGCTGCCGCTCGAGGCGCAGGTGCTGGCGAAATGCCTGGCGCATTGGCTCGTCACCGGCCTGCCGCTGAGCCTGGTGGCGCCGCTGCTGGCGCTGCTGCTGCATCTCGAGCCGGCCGGATATCCGGTGCTGGTGCTGAGCCTGCTGCTGGGCACGCCGAGCCTGAGCCTCATCGGCGCCGTCGGCGCCGCGCTCAGCCTCGGCGCGCGGCGCGGCGGCGTGCTCTTGTCGCTGCTGGTGCTGCCGCTCTATATCCCGGTGCTGATCTTCGGCGTCGCGGCGATCGAGGCGAGAATCGGCGGCTTCGCCGCCCGGCCGCACCTGCTGCTGTTGGGCGCGCTCCTGGCCGGCGCTCTGCCGCTCGCCCCGCTCGCCGCCGCCGCCGCTCTGCGTCAGGCGCTCGACTAGAGGAGGGTTGCAGCGATTTCACGGGGCTTGCCGCTGAAATTGCGCTAGATCAAGGATATCGGCCGGAAATCTGGTTATTGAGCCGCCCATGCACCGTTTTGCCAACCCCGCCCGCTTCATGCGTCTCAGCGCCGCCATCATGCCGTGGTGTGCGGCGCTCGCCGCCGTGCTGCTCGGCCTCGGGCTCTATCTCGCGCTCTTCGTCGCGCCGCCGGACTATCAGCAGGGCGAGGATGTGCGCATCATGTTCATCCACGTGCCGGCGGCCTGGATGGCGAGCTTCGTCTATGCGCTGATGGCGCTGGCGAGCGCCGTCGCCATCATCTGGCGCCACCCGCTCGCCGACATCGCCGCGCAGAGCGCGGCGCCGCTCGGCGCCGGCTTCACGCTGCTGTGCCTGGTGACGGGATCGCTGTGGGGCGAGCGCATGTGGGGCACCTGGTGGGTGTGGGACGCGCGCCTCACCTCGGTGCTGGTGCTGTTCTTCCTCTATCTCGGCTACATCGCGCTGGTGAACGCGTTCGACGAGCCCGGGCGCGGCGCGCGCGCCGGCGCCATCCTGGCGCTGGTCGGCGTCGTCAATCTGCCGATCATCAAATTCTCGGTCGACTGGTGGAACACCTTGCACCAGCCGGCGAGCGTCTTCCGCCTCGGCGGCCCCACCATCGCGCCGTCGATGCTGTGGCCGCTGCTGGTCATGGCGCTGGGCTTCATGCTGTTCTTCGCCGCCTTGCTGATGGTCCGCATGCGCACCGCGCTGATCGCGGCGAAAGTGCGCGCGCTGCGCCTGGCCGAGGTCGAGCGCCACGCCGCCGCCGTGCTGACGCCGCGGCAGGCGGCGCTGCCGTGAGCCCGGCGGTCGCCAAATTCCTCGCCATGGGCGGCTATGCCGCCTATGTCTGGCCGGCCTACGCCGCGGCGGTGGCGGTGCTCGGCGGACTGCTGCTGTGGAGCCTCGGCGCCTATCGTCGCAGCCGGCGCGAGCTCGAGCGGCTGCAGCGCGAGAGCGGGCGATGACGCGCAAGCGCCGGCGCCTCATCGCCGTGCTCGCCGGTCTCGGCATGCTCGGGATCGCCACCGGCCTGGTGCTCAGCGCCTTCAGCGACAATCTCGTCTTCTTCTACAGCCCGACCGACCTCAAGACCAAGCCGGTGCCGCCAGGCCGCAGGCTGCGCATCGGCGGGCTGGTGGAGCAGGCGAGCGTCCAGCACGAGGCCGACGGCAAGACCGTCGAGTTCCGCGTCACCGACGGCAAGTCCGACGTGCCGGTCGTCTTCAGCGGCGCGCTCCCCGACCTCTTCCGCGAGGGCCAGGGCGTCGTCGTCGAAGGCAGGCTCGCCGCCGGCACGCTGCGCGCCGACACCGTGCTCGCCAAGCACGACGAGCGCTACATGCCGCCGGAAGTGGTCGACGCGCTGAAGAAATCGGGACATTGGCAGGAAGGCGAGGCGCAGCGATGATCGTCGAGCTTGGCCATTACGCGCTCATCCTCGCTCTCTGCCTGGCGGTGCTGCAATCGACCGTGCCGCTCTGGGGCGCGGCGCGGGGCAACCTGGCATGGATGACGCTCGGCCGCAGCACGGCGGTGGCGCAGTTCGTGCTGATCGCCGCTGCCTTCGCCGCGCTCATCCACGCCTACGTCACCTCGGACTTCTCGGTGGCGAACGTCGCCGAGAACAGCAACTCGGCGAAGCCGCTGCTCTACAAGATCGCCGGCGTCTGGGGCAACCACGAAGGCTCGATGATCCTCTGGGTGTTCATCCTGGCGCTGTTCGGCGCCGCGGTCGCGCTCTTCGGCGACAATCTCCCGCCGAGCCTGCGCGCGCGCGTGCTGGCGGTGCAGGGCATGATCGGCACCGGCTTCCTGCTCTTCATCCTGCTCACCTCCGACCCCTTCCACCGGCTGGTGCCGGCGCCGCTCGAGGGGCAGGGCCTCAACCCGGTGCTGCAGGATCCCGGCCTCGCCTTCCATCCGCCCTTCCTCTATCTGGGCTATGTCGGCTTCTCCATCTCCTTCTGCTTCGCCGTGGCCGCGCTCATCGAAGGGCGCGTCGACGCCGCCTGGGCGCGCTGGGTCAGGCCCTGGACGCTTGCCGCCTGGTGCGTGCTGACCATCGGCATCGCCATGGGCAGCTGGTGGGCCTACTACACGCTCGGCTGGGGCGGCTGGTGGTTCTGGGACCCGGTCGAGAACGCCTCTTTCATGCCCTGGCTCGCCGGCACCGCGCTGCTGCATTCGGCGATCGTCGTCGAGAAGCGCGACGCGCTCAAAAGCTGGACCATCCTGCTCGCCATCGTCACCTTCTCGCTGTCGCTGGTCGGCACCTTCCTGGTGCGCTCGGGCGTGCTCACCTCGGTGCACGCCTTCGCCGTGGACCCCGCGCGCGGCAGCTTCATCCTGCTGCTGCTGCTCGTCGCCATCGGCGGCTCGCTGACGCTCTACGCGGCGCGCGCGCCGCAGCTCAAGGGCGGCGGCATCTTCGCGCCGATCTCGCGCGAGGGCGCGCTGGTGCTCAACAATCTGCTGCTCTGCACCGGCTGCGCCACGGTCTTCCTCGGCACGCTCTACCCGCTCTTCTCCGAGGAGCTGGGCGGGCCCAAGCTCTCGGTGGGCTTCCCCTTCTTCGACCGCACCTTCGTGCCGCTGATGGCGCCCGTGCTGATCGCCGTCGCGGCCGGGCCGCTGCTCGCCTGGAAGCGCGGCGACCTCGCCGGCGCGCTGCAGCGGCTGTGGCTGGCGCTGGCGGGCACCGTGCTCGTGGTGCTGGTCGCGTTCTACGTCACCGGCGGCGGGCCGGTGCTGGCCGTGCTCGGCCTCGGGCTCGCCGCCTGGGCGGGCCTCGGCGCCGTCGTCGAATGGTGCGAGCGCATCCGGCTCATCCGCGCCCCGCTCGGCGAGAGCTGGCGGCGCGTGCGCGCCATGCCGCGCGCGGCGCACGGCATGACCATCGCCCATATCGGGCTCGCCGTCACCGTCGCCGGCATCGCCGCGTCGGCCTGGCAGCAGGAGCGCATCGAGGTGGTGCGGCCGGGCGGCACGCTCGCCATCGCCGGCTACGTGCTGCATTTCGACGACGTGGCCAAGGTCGAGGGCGGCGACTTCACCGCCGACCGCGCCGACGTCACCGTCACCCGCGGCACCGCGACGATCGCCGTCCTGCATCCCGAGAAGCGCTTCTTCCCGCAGCAGCAGGCGACGACGAGCGTGACCGCGATCCGCACCAACCTGCTCGCCGACCTCTACCTCGCGCTCGGCGACAGCGACGGCAAGGGCGGCTGGACCTTGCGCGCCTATTGGAAGCCGCTGGTGCCGTGGATCTGGCTCGGCGCGGTGTTCATGGCCGGCGGCGGGGTGGTCAGCCTCAGCGACCGGCGCTGGCGCATCGGCATCGCCGCGCGCGCCCGCGCGCCGCGCGGCGCGCAGCCGGCGGAGTAGGCGATGCGCCAGCGCCTGCTCTATCTCCTTCCCGCCGCGCTCTTCGGCGTGCTCGCGCTCTATTTCGCGCTGGCGCTGACCTCCGGCCGCGACCCGTCGCTGCTGCCCTCGGCGCTGATCGACAAGCCGGCGCCCGATTTCGAGCTGGCCGGCCTCGACGGCAAGGACGGGCTGACGCTCGGCGCGCTCAAGGGACAGGTGGCGCTGGTCAATTTCTTCGCCTCGTGGTGCGTGCCGTGCCGCGCCGAGGAGCCGCTGCTGATGCGGCTCGCCGAGCAGGAGCATGTGCCGGTCTACGGCATCGCCTACAAGGACAAGCCCGCGGACGCGCAGCACTTCCTCGATCAGCTCGGCGATCCCTACCGCCGCGTCGGCCTCGACGAAAGCGGCCGGACCGGCATCAATTTCGGCGTCTACGGCGTGCCCGAGACCTATCTCATCGACAAGACCGGGCACATCCGCTACCGCGTGGTCGGCCCGCTCACCGCCGAGACGGTGGACAACGAGCTGCTGCCGCGGTTGAAGCGGCTCGGCGCGTCATGAGGGGCCTGGCGCTGGCCGCGCTGCTGCTGCTGGTCGCGCTCGGCGGCGCCGCGCGGGCGGTCGAGCCGAGCGAGCGCCTCGCCAATCCGGTGCTCGAGGCGCGGGCGCGCGCGATCAGCGAGGAGCTGCGCTGCCTGGTCTGCCAGAACGAGTCGATCGACGACAGCAGCGCCGATCTCGCCCATGATCTGCGCGTGCTGCTGCGCCAGCGGATCGCGGCAGGCGACACCGACCAGCAGGCGATCGACTACATCGTCCGCCGCTACGGCCAGTTCGTGCTGCTGAAGCCGCGGGTGGAGCCCGCGACCTACGTCCTCTGGTTCGGGCCGCCGGCGCTGCTGGCGCTGGCGGCGGCGGCGGTCCTGTTCAATCTGCGCCGCCGCCGCCGACCCGATGCGGAGCCGGCGCCGCTCGACGAGGCCGAGCGGCAACGCCTGGCGAAGCTGCTCCAAGAGGGCGGCTGATGCTGCTGGCGGTGGCGTTGGCGGCCATGACGCTGGTCGTGGTCGCGACGGTGG
>JASHTP010000495.1 GCA_030040495.1 Alphaproteobacteria bacterium | reverse complement strand
ATCCCGTAGAAACCTGCCGCACCCGTTACCATTTTCGCCATAAAGTGGCGTTAGAAAGCGCGTTCTGATCGCGCTCCGGTCGGCAGCACAGGACCTTCGAGACCATGGACAGAATCCGTATCCGCGGCGGCAAGCCGCTCTCCGGCAAGATCGCCATCGGCGGCGCCAAGAACGCGGCGCTGCCGCTGATGACCGCCGCGCTGCTTTGCGACGAGACCCTGGTGCTGACCAACCTGCCGCGCCTTGCCGACATCACCACGCTGTCGCACCTGCTGGTGCAGCACGGCGTCTCCGTCACCATGAGCGGCGCCGAGGCGGGCGAGGAGCGCGGCCACGTGCTGGAGCTGACCGCGCGGCGCATCGCCTCCACCACCGCGCCCTATGATCTGGTGCGCAAGATGCGCGCCTCGGTGCTGGTGCTGGGGCCGCTGCTGGCGCGCTGCGGCGAGGCCAGGGTGTCGATGCCGGGCGGCTGCGCCATCGGCACGCGCCCGGTCGATCTGCACATCAAGGGGCTGGAGCGGCTCGGCGCCACCGTCGAGCTGCGGCAGGGCTATATCGAGGCTTCGGCGCGCAAGGGCCTGGTGGGCGCCGAGATCGTCTTTCCCATCGTCTCGGTCGGCGCCACCGAGAATCTGATGATGGCGGCGACGCTCGCCGAGGGCGAGACGGTGCTGGTCAATGCGGCGCGCGAGCCGGAGATCGTCGACCTCGCCGCCTGCCTCACCGAGATGGGCGCCGTGATCGAGGGCGCCGGCAGCGACCGCATCCGCATCCGCGGCGTCAAGCGGCTGCATGGCGCGCGGCACCGGGTGATCCCGGACCGCATCGAGACCGGCACCTACATGATGGCGGCGGCGATCACCGGCGGCGCGGTCGAGCTGGTCGGCGCCGAGCATCAGTCGGTCGCCGCGGTGGCGCGCGTGCTCGAAGGCGCCGGCGTCGAGGTGAGCGAGACGCCGCGCGGCATCGATGTCCGCCGCCGCAACGGACGGCTGAGCGGCGTCGACGTCATGACCGAGCCTTTCCCGGGATTCCCCACCGACCTCCAGGCGCAGATGATGGCGGCGATGACCACGGCGGAGGGCGCGGCGATGATCACCGAGACGATCTTCGAGAACCGCTTCATGCACGTGCCGGAGCTCTGCCGCATGGGCGCCAACATCAACGTGCACGGCGCCTCGGCCATGGTGCGCGGCGTGCCCACGCTGACCGGCGCGCCGGTCATGGCGACCGACCTGCGCGCCTCGGTGTCGCTGGTGCTGGCGGGCCTCGCCGCCGAGGGCGAGACCATCGTCAACCGCATCTATCATCTGGATCGCGGCTACGAGCATCTCGAGGAGAAGCTCGCCGCCTGCGGCGCCGAGATCGAGCGTCTGGTCGACGATTGAGGCGGCGGCGCCATGGCCGATGCGCTGAAGCTGCGCGGCGAGGACGAGGAGGACATCGCGGTCATCTCGGCGATCCTCCAGGACGCGCTGGTCGCGGTGGGCGAGATGGCGTGGCTGCCCGAGGAGCAACGCTTCGTGCTGGTGGCGAACCGCTTCCTCTGGGAGCCGCCGGCGACCGGCGCGCGCCACGACTTCGAGCGGCGCATGACCGGCCTGCGCTTCGACGGGGTGAAGGCGGTGCAGCGCCGCGGCTTCCACCCGCGCGATGCCGACCGGCTGCTGGCGCTGCTGGCGATCCGCGCCGAGCCCGGCGTGGTCCATCTCGACTTCGCCGGCGGCAGCAGCATCCGGCTGGAAGTCGAGCGCATCCTGTGCCATTTAGATGATCTGGGCGAGCCCTGGCCCACCCGCTGGCGGCCCAGGCATCCGGTCGAAGACGAATCCGGCTAATTTCCGGTCCAAGACAGTCGGGAGAGGCGATTTGCGCGGTAACGAGACGCTGGTATTGGCGCTGCCCAAAGGGCGCATCCTCGGCGAGGTGCTGCCGGTGGTGCGCCGCGCCGGGATCGAGATCGAGCCGGCCTTCGACGATCCGGACTCGCGCCAGCTGCGCTTTGCCACGAACCATGCCGGGCTCGACGTCATCCGCGTGCGCAATTTCGACGTCGCCACCTTCGTCGCCTTCGGCGCGGCGCATCTCGGCGTCGCCGGCAACGACGTGCTGATGGAGTTCGAGTATCCCGAGATCTACGCGCCGCTCGACCTCAAGGTCGGCCATTGCCGGCTGGTGGTCGCCGCGCCGGCGGAAGATGCCGGGCGCGACGATCCCTCGCGCTGGAGCCATGTGCGCATCGCCACCAAATATCCCGAGATCACCCGCCGCCATTTCGCCCGGCGCGGCGTGCAGGCGGAGTGCATCAAGCTCAACGGCGCGATGGAGCTGGCGCCGAGCATCGGCTTGAGCCGGCAGATCGTCGACCTCGTGCAGACCGGCTCGACCTTGCGCGCCAACGGGCTGGTCGAGATCGAGCACATCGCCGACATCACCTCGCGCTTCATCGTCAACCGCGCCGCGCTCAAGACGCGCGCCGAGGAGGTGACGGGCTGGCTCGAGCGCTTCCGCGAGGCGGCCGATGCCGCTTAGGCTCGACACGCGGAGCGCGCGGTTTGCCGCCGACTTCGCCGCGCTGCTGGCCGCCAAGCGCGAGGGCGAGGCGGATGTCGACGAAGCGGTCGCCGCCATCCTCGCCGCCGTCAAGGCGCGCGGCGACGCGGCGGTGATCGAGTATACGCGGCGCTTCGACAAGCTCGAGCTCGCGCCCGAGACGATGCGAATTCCGCCGCGCGACATCGCCGCCGCCGCGCGCTCGTGCGACGCCGAGACGCTGGCAGCGCTGCGCTTCGCGGCCGAGCGCATCGACGCCTATCACCGTCGCCAGCTGCCGCAGGACGCCGACTACAGCGACGCGGCCGGGGTGCGCCTCGGCTGGCGCTGGCGGCCGCTGGCCTCGGTCGGGCTCTATGTGCCCGGCGGCACCGCCGCCTATCCCTCCTCGGTGCTGATGAACGCGATCCCGGCCAAGGTCGCCGGCGTCGAGCGGCTGGTCATGGTGGTGCCGGCGCCAGGCGGCGCGCTCAACCCGCTGGTGCTGGCCGCGGCCGAGCTTGCCGGCATCGACGAGATCTACCGCATCGGCGGCGCGCAGGCGGTGGGCGCGCTCGCCTACGGCACCGCGACGATCGCCGCCGTCGACAAGATCGTCGGGCCCGGCAACGCCTATGTCGCGGCGGCGAAGCGGCGGGTCTTCGGCACCGTCGGCATCGACATGATCGCCGGGCCGTCGGAGATCCTGGTCGTCGCCGACAAGAACAACGATCCCGCCTGGGTCGCCGCCGACCTCTTGTCGCAGGCCGAGCACGACACCGCGGCGCAGGCGATCCTGATCACCGACGATGGCGGCTTCGCGGACGCCGTGGCGGCTTCGCTGGCGACGCATCTCGCGAGCCTGCCGCGGCAATCGATCGCCGGCGAGAGCTGGCGCGCCCATGGCGCCGTGATCACGGTCGCAGGCTGGGACGAGGCGGCTTCGCTGGTCGATCGCCTGGCGCCGGAGCATCTCGAGCTGGCGCTCGACGACGCCGAGGGTTTCGCCACGCGGGTGCGCAATGCCGGCGCCATCTTCCTCGGCCGCTATACGCCGGAGGCGGTGGGCGACTATGTCGGCGGCCCCAACCATGTGTTGCCGACGGCGCGCAGCGCCCGCTTCTCCTCCGGCCTCGGCGTGCCCGATTTCATGAAGCGCACCTCGCTGCTGGCCTGCGACGCCGCGAGCCTGCGCGCCATCGGTCCCGCGGCGCTGACGCTCGCCCGCGCCGAAGGCCTCGACGCCCACGCGCTGTCGATCGCCGTCCGGCTGAACCTGCCGCGTTGAGGCTGATGGCGGAGACCGACCGGCGCATCGCCAAGATCACCCTCGACGAGCGCACGGTCGTGCGCCGCAGCTCCGACATCGAGCACGAGCGCGCGGTCGCCATCTTCGACCTGCTGGAAGAGAACAGCTTCGCCCCGGCGGGCGATCCGCCCGGCCCGTTCCACCTCCATCTCGGCATCGAAGAGAACCGGCTGGTCCTCGACATCCGCTCGAGCGCGGAAGCGCCGATCGACCGCGTGCTGGTGCCGCTGCGGCCGTTCCGCGGCATCGTCAAGGACTATTTCCTGGTCTGCGAAAGCTATTTCAACGCCATCCGCACGGCGAGCCCGTCGCGCATCGAGGCCATCGACATGGGGCGGCGCGCGCTGCACAACGAGGGCTCGGAGCTGCTGCGCGAGCGGCTGGCCGAGCGCGTCGCGGTCGACCTCAACACGGCGCGGCGGCTGTTCACGCTGCTCTGCGTGCTGCATATCCGGGGATGACCGCGCATGGCCCGGCTCCCCTCCAGCGTGCTCTTCGCCTGCACCTTCAACGCGATCCGCTCGCCCATGGCGGAGGCGCTGCTGCGGCATCTGCATGGACGGCGGATCTATGTCGAATCGGTGGGCGTCCGCAGCGCCGAGATCGACCCTTTCGCCGTGGCGGCGATGGACGAGATCGGCATCGATCTGCGCCGGCACCGCTCCAAGACCTTCGACGAGCTCGAGGACACTTCCTTCGATCTCGTCGTCTCGCTGTCGCCGGAGGCGCAGCACTCGGCGGTCGAGCTCACCCGCACCATGTCCTGCGAAGTTGAGTTCTGGCCGGTGCTCGATCCCACCGCCGTCGAAGGCAGCCGCGAGGAGACGCTGGAGGCCTACCGGCGGGTGCGGGACCATCTGCGGCGGCGGATCCTCGAGCGCTTCCCCTTGAGCCCCGGCGCGGGCGGGCTGGGCTGAGGCCATCGGGCACGGCGCGGACTTTCGCGCACATCGCCAGCGACGTGCTGTCGCCCGCCCGCGACGAGCGCCGCAGGCGCTCGCGCGTAACCCCTTGACCGGGCGCCCGCGCCCCACGATCTTTGGGGCGGCTTCGGGCCTGCCCCCGGCCGAACGGAACCCCAAGGACGAGGAATGGCGAAAGAAGATCTGATCGAATTTTCGGGAACGGTGACCGAGCTGCTGCCCAACGCGATGTTCAGGGTGAAGCTCGACAACGACCATGAGGTGCTGGCGCATACCTCCGGCAAGATGCGCAAGAACCGCATCCGCGTGCTGGCAGGCGACAGGGTCAATGTCGAGATGACGCCCTATGACCTGACCAAGGGCCGCATCACCTTCCGCTTCAAATAGCCGGGCCGGGACCGGACGCCGTGCCTGACCAGCGCCTGGTGCTGGCGTCGGCCTCGCCCCGCCGCATCGACCTCCTCGCCCAGATCGCGCTGTCGCCCGATGAAGTCGACCCCGCCGGCATCGACGAGACGCCGCTTGCCTTGGAGCTGCCGGCGCGGCACGCGCTCCGCCTCGCCGAGGCCAAGGCGCGCGACGTGGCCCAACGCCATCCCGGCGCCTTCGTGCTCGCCGCCGATACCGTCGTCGCCTGCGGCCGCCGCATCCTGCCCAAGGCGCTCGACCGCGAGACGGCGCGGCGCTGCCTCGCCCTGCTGTCGGGGCGGCGCCACCGCGTCCATGGCGGCATCGCGCTCGCCTTGCCCGACGGGCGCGTGGTCAGCCGGCGGGTCGAGACCGCGGTGATCTTCAAGCGGCTCGATCCCGCCGAGATCGAGGATTACCTCGCCAGCGGCGAGTGGCACGGCAAGGCCGGCGGCTACGCCATCCAGGGGCTCGCCGCGCGCTATGTCCGCGGCATCGTCGGCTCCTATTCCAACGTGGTCGGCCTGCCGCTGTTCGAGACCGCGAGCCTGCTCGCCGGCCACGGCTTCGCCCGCGCGCGGCATCTGCCGCCGGCGCGATCGTGAGCAGCGAGCTCCTGCTCTCCTCGTCGCCGGGGGAGCTGTGGGCGGCGCTGGTGCGCGACGGCGCGCTCGAAGGATTGCGCGTGCTGCGCGCCGGGCGAAGCGGCCGTGTCGGCGAGGTGCTGCTCGGCCGCATCGTCGCGCTGAAGCCGGAGCTGCCGGCGGCGCTGGTCGACATCGGCCTCGACCGCCCCGGCTTCCTCAGCGCCGAGGATGCGCAGCCCGGCGCCGGCCTCGCCGGCCTCCAGGAAGGGCAAGCGGTGGTGGTGCAGGTGACCAAGGAAGCGCGCGGCGACAAGGCGACCGGGCTCACGCTCCGTCTGCGCCTGGCCGGAAGGCTGCTCGCGCTGACGCCGGGGCGGCCGGGCATCGCCGCGGACACGGCGCTCGAGCCCGACGAAGCGCGCCGGCTCGCGGCCGAGCTGGCCGCCATCGCCCGCCCGGAAGAAGGCTTCCTGCTGCTGAAGCCC
>JASHTP010000494.1 GCA_030040495.1 Alphaproteobacteria bacterium | reverse complement strand
ATCTCCGCCTCCTGGCGCAGCCGCTCGGCATAAGGCACCTGATAGCCGTAGCCGACCGGCCCGGCGCTCACCACCGGACGCCCCAGCATGCCGCCGGAGCTGCAATCGATGACGTCGACGCCCTTGGGCTTGACCAGGCGGGCGAGGGCGACGCTTTGCGCCGGGCCCCAGCCGGCATCGTCCTCGACCGAGAGGCGCAGGAAGAGCGGCTTCTCCTGCGGCCAGTGGGCGCGCACCGCCTCGACCACCTCGATGGCGAAGCGCATGCGGTTGAGCTCGGAGCCGCCATAGGCGTCGCCGCGCCGGTTGGCCATGGGCGACAGGAACTGGTGGATGAGGTAGCCATGGGCGCCGTGGATCTCGAGCGCCTCGAAGCCCGCCTCGCGGGCGCGCCGCGCCGCCTCGCCCCAGGCTGCCACCACCTGTTGTACTTCCGCCGTGCCGAGCTCGCGCGGCGGCGGCTCGCCTTCGCCGGCCGAGATCGGGCTCGGGCCGATGATCTCCCAGCTCTCCCAATCCTCGATCTCGGGCGAAGGCTTGAGCGACCGCCCGCCTTCCCAGGGACGCTCGAGCCGCGCCCGCCGCCCGGCATGGCCGAGCTGGATGCCGGGCACCGCGCCGTGCTGGCGGATGAAAGCGGCGAGCGGGCGGAACTGCTCGATGAAGGCGTCGTCCCACAGGCCGAGATCGCCGATGGTGCCGCAGCCGCGCCGCTCGACCTTGGTGGATTCGATGAAGACCAGTCCGGCCCCGCCGGCGGCGAAGCGCCCGGCATTCATCAGGTGCCAGGAGGTGGGAAAGCCGCGCACGCCCGAATATTGGTGCATCGGCGCCACCACCACCCGGTTCTTGAGCGCCACCTCGCGCAGCGCCAGCGGCGAGAACAGGATCGGTCCTTCCATGCGCATCCTCCCCGCCAATGACTACCGCGCCGCGCCGCGATGGTACAGTCTAGAGAGCACGAACCGAAGGAGGGGAGCATGACGCAGGTGACGATCGGCGCGGCAAGCGCGACCCGGATCGAGGAGATGTACGCCGCCGACTGGGACGCGCCCGCCTTCTTCCCCGACTGGCGCCCGGAAGCGGTGGCGAAGCATCTCGGCTGGATGGTGCCGGACCATTTCGACCCCGCCCGGAATTGCCTCAAGCTCAGCATCCACAGCTGGCTCATCCGCGTCGGCGGCCGCACCATCCTGGTCGACACCTGCGTCGGCAATCACAAGACGCGGCCGACCCGGCCGAAATGGCACCTGATGGAGACGCGCTATCTCGCCCGCCTGGCCGAGGCCGGCGTCCGGCCGGAAGAGATCGACATGGTGATGTGCACGCATCTCCACGCCGACCATGTCGGCTGGAACACGCGCCTCGACAATGGAAGCTGGGTCCCGACCTTCCCCAACGCGCGCTACGTCTTCAGCAAGGCCGACTATGATCATTGCCTTGCGCTCGACCGCGAAGGGAAGGCGCCGGCGAACCACGGCTCGTTCCGCGACAGCGTGCTGCCGGTGGTCGAGGCGGGCCTGGCGCAGATGGTCGCCGGCACGGCGGCGATCGACGAGCATCTCACGCTGGAGCCGGCGCCGGGGCATACGCCGGGCTCGGTGGTGGTGAAGCTCGCCTCGCAAGGCAAAAGCGCGCTGTTCTGCGGCGATGTGCTGCATCATGCGATCCAGGTCCATCACCCCGACTGGAACAGCTTCGTCTGCGCCGACGCGGCGCTGGCGCGCCGCAGCCGGCGGCAGGTGCTCGAGCATTGCAGCGGCACCGGCGCATTGCTGATGCCGACGCATTTCGGCGCGCCCTTCACCTGCCACATCGAGGCCAAGGGCGGCGCCTTTGCGCCGCGCTTCGTCTAGGAGAGGGGCCCTATGCGCGGATTGCAGGGAAAACTCGCGCTGGTCACCGGCGCGGCGGGCGGCATCGGGCGGGCGATCTGCCGGCGCTTCGTCGAAGAGGGCGTAAGCGTCGCCGGCCTCGACCGCGACGGGGCGGGCCTCGCCCGGCTCGCCGGCGAGCTCGGCGAGGAGAAGCTCGCGCTTTTCGTGGCCGACATCAGCGATCACGCCGCGGTCGCCGAAGCGGTGGCGGGGATCGTCGCGCGCCGGGGCCGGATCGACATCCTGGTCAACAATGCCGGCTGGGACGCGCCCCGGCAGTTCCTCGACACCACGCCGGAATTCTGGACCGAGGTGATCGCGATCAACCTGATCGGGCCGCTCAACCTCCACCATGCGGTGCTGCCCTACATGGTACGGGCCGAGGGCGGCGCCGTCGTCAACATCGCCTCGGACGCCGGCCGCGTCGGCTCGTCGGGCGAAGCGGTCTATTCCGCCTGCAAGGGCGGCATCATCGCCTTCACCAAGACCCTGGCGCGCGAATGCGCGCGTCATGCCATCCGCCTCAACGCGGTCTGCCCGGGGCCCACCGACACGCCGCTGCTGCGCTCGTTCCTCGACCAGGGCGAGTACGGGCAGAAGCTCTATGACGGGCTGAAGCGCGCCATCCCGCTGAAGCGCCTGGGCCGGCCCGAGGATTTGCCGGGGATCGTCGCCTTCCTCGCCAGCGACGATGCCGGCTTCATCACCGGCGAGGTGATCAGCGTCTCCGGCGGCCTCACCATGCACGGCTGAAAGGCCGCGCTCAGCCCGGTCGCTGGCCGAGATACCAGTCGAGGATCTGCTCGCCGGTCCAGAACAGCACGTCCTCGTGCCGGCGGATCTCCTCGAGCGTGCGGCGGAAATATTTGAGCCGGTGCGGCGCGCCCATGATGTAGGGGTGCACGACCAGCGCCATGATCCGCGTCGCCTTGGCCGCCTCCTCGTGGAGCTGCGCGAACTGGTCGAGCGCGCGGCGCTCATACTCGGCCGCCTGGTGATGCTGGATCAGCATCATCGCGACGTCGTTGCACTCCTGCGTGTAAGGGAGATTGACCAGCGGCCGGGTGCGCGTCTTCAGCACCACCGGCTGATCGTCGAGCACCCAGTCGCAGACATACTCGTAGCCCTCCTCGGCGAGGAGGTCGGGCGTCTCCCAGGTCTCGGTGAGGCCGGGGCCGAGCCAGCCGCGCGGCCGCCTTCCGGTGAATTGCGCGATCGCCGCCGCGGTGCGGCGGATGGCGTCGCGCTCGTCTTCGACCTTCTGCAGGTTCTTCTGGACGAAGCCGTGGCCGAGGAACTCCCACTGCCGCGCGCGCGCCGCCTCGGCGATCGGCGCATAGCTCTCGATGCAGGCGCCGTTGAGCGCCAGCACCGCCTTGATGTCGAGCCGGTCGAGCACCTCCAAGAGGCGCCAGAATCCTACGCGGTTGCCGTATTCGTGCCAGGCCCAGTTCGGGATGTCGGGCATCGGCGCGCCGCCGGCGGGCGGGGTCAGCACGGTGCGCGGCATCGGCTGGTTGATGTCCCATTCCTCGACATTGACGATGACCCAGCACACCATGCGCCCGCCGCCGGGGAGCATAAGCGTCGGCCGGCCGACGATCGGGGAATAGGGCAGGCGGTCCTTGGGCTGCATGCGGGCGTCCGGATCCGGGGTCGGCCGGCAGCATGGCCCAGCCCCGGTGCGGCTGGCAATCGGCGATCGCGGGTTCGAGAGCGGCGAGGATCCCGGCCGAAAGGGCTATTGCCGGGTGTGACGGCGGTCACAGCGCCGCCGGCCGATACCCTGCAAGGTAGCAGGGCCAGTCGAACATTCGGATGGGAACATGATCAGGCTCGACGACACGGAGATCTGTCCGGTGTGCCGCCGCGGTCACTTGGGCCGGCATGTCGAAGACATCGATTTTCACCAATGGACCGACAAGGGGCTGATGCGCTGCGGCGCCACCATCCGGGTCAGCGCCTGTGATGCCTGCGGGTTCCGCAGCTGGGGCGAGGAAGCCGAGGCGATCATGCGGGAAGCGCTACGCCGGGCCTACGACCGCTCGCCCTGACACCTGCGACCCCTGGCCGCTGCCGAAAACCGGCGATCTCGCGCGCCGGGGGCGCGTCCGGCGCGAGCGCGCCCTTCTTTTTCGCCGCTTGCCGTGACAGGATAGCGCGCTCGCCGTTCCGCTCGGACCGGCCGAGCCAAGGTCGACGCGCCGTTGCCGGCGCCGGCCGCGGGATAAAAACCAGGGAGGAAGGTATGGGTGTTTCAAGAGTCGCACGGTGCGGCACGCTGCTTTGGGCGGTAGCGCTGACGCTGTGCCTGGCGGCCTCGGGCGCGGTACGTGCCGCGGAGCCGATCAAGATCGGCCTCGGCATGGCGCTCACCGGCGGGCTCGCCGGCGGCGGCAAGTCGGCGCTGCTCGCGATGCAGATCTGGCAGGAGGACGTCAACGCCAAGGGCGGGCTGTTGGGCCGGCCGGTGCAGCTCGTCTATTACGACGACCAGACCAACCCGCCGACGGTGCCGGGGATCTATGCCAAGCTGCTCGATGTCGACAAGGTCGACCTCGTCGTCTCCGGCTACGGCACCAACATGATCGCGCCGGCCATGCCGGTGATGATCCAGCACAACAAGCTGTTCATGGGTCTCTTCGGCCTCGCGGTGAACAGCCAGTTCCACTACCCCAAATATTTCTCGATGCTGCCCACCGGGCCCGATCCCAAGGGCGCCTTCTCGCGGGGCTTTTTCGACGTGGCGATGAAGGGCAATCCCAAGCCCAAGACGCTCGCCATCGTCGCCGAGGATGCGGAGTTCGCGCAGAATGCCGCCGACGGCGCCCGCGCGATTGCCAAGCAGCTCGGCCTCAAGATCGTCTATGACCGCAACTACCCGCCGACCACCACCGACTTCACGCCGATCGTCCGCGCCGTCCAGGCGACCGAACCCGACATGGTCTATGTCGCTTCCTATCCGCCGGGCTCGGTCGGCATGACGCGCGCGATCAACGAGGTCGGGCTCAAGGCGCGCTATGTCGGCGGCGGCATGGTCGGCCTGCAGTTCACCGCCATCAAGCAGCAGCTCGGGCCGGCGATAAACGGCTTGCTCGACTATGATTTCTGGATCCCGGCGCCGACCATGCAGTTCCCGGGCATCCTGGAGTTCCTCAAGAAATACCAGGCCAAGGCGCCGGCGGCGGGGGTCGATCCCGTCGGCTGGTATCTGCCGCCCTTCGCCTATGCCGAGCTGCAGGTGCTGGGCGACGCGATCGAGGCCACCAAGGGCCTCGACCAGGACAAGCTCGCCGACTACATCCGCACGCACACCTTCAAGACCATCGTCGGCGACGTCACCTTCGGCAAGGACGGCGAATGGTCGAAGTCGCGCGTGCTCGAGGTGCAGTTCCACGATATCAAGGGCAACGACGTCGATCAGTTCAAGACCACCGGCACCGAGGCGATTCTCGAGCCGGCACAGTACAAGACCGGCGACCTCACTCCCTTCGCCGAGGCGAAGAAGTAGGCGCTCAGCCGATCTTCACCAGCGCGCCGCCGTCGACCGGCAGCGCCACGCCGGTGATGAAGGCGGCCTCGTCCGAGGCGAGGAAGAGCGCGGCGTTGGCGACGTCCCAGGCCGTGCCCATGCGGTTGCGCAGGGGCACCCTGGCGTCGCGCTCCGCCGCCACCTCGGCGCGCGGGCGCCCGCTGGTGCGGGCGCGCGTGTCGACCGCCATCGGCGTGTCCATGAGGCCGGGCAGGATGACGTTGGCGCGGATGCCGTAGGCGGCGTTCTGGATGGCGAGCTGCTGGGTATAGGCGATCATCCCCGCCTTGGTCGCCTTGTAGGCGACGAGGGGATAGTTCTCCCAGGCGGCGACCGACGAGATGTTGATGATGACGCCGGAGCGCTGCCGGCGCATCACCGGCAGCGCATGCTTGCAGGCCATGATCGTGCCGCGGAGATTGATTGCGGCGACGCGGTCGAACGCCTCTTCGGTGATGTCGAGCGGCGAGGCGTCGCCGCCGGCGATGGAGACGCCGACATTGTTGTGCAGGATGTCGACGCGGCCCCAGCGCTGCTCGGCGGCGGCGACCGCCGCCTTGAGCGTCTGCTCGCGGGTGACGTCCGCTTCGAAGGCGACGCATTCGCCGCCTTCCGCCTTGGCCAGGGACGCGGTCTCCTCGGCCGAGGCCAGGTTGCGGTCGACGGCGAGCACCTTGGCGCCTTCGCGCGCGAAGCGCAGCACGGTGGCGCGGCCGTTGCCGATGCCTTCGCCCGGGCTCTGCCCGGCGCCGACGATGATGGCGATCTTTCCTTCAAGACGCATGATGGTCCTCCCTCGTTGGGATCAGGGCCGTCCGGCGCCGGGCACCGCGACGCGGACCAGCTCGATCTTGCCGTCGGTCTTCTCGGCCATCGCCGGGCCGCTGCCGGTGCAGGTGCAGAGAAAGAGCGTGCGCCGGTCGGCGCCGCCGAGCATGCAGGCGAAGACGGTACGCTCGCCGATCGGGATGCGCTGCGCGACGCGGCCGCCTTCGAGCACGCGGCTGACCTCGTGGCCGCGCGCGTCGGCGACCCAGACCGCGCCTTCGGCGTCGAGGCAGATGCCGTCGGGAAAAGAGCCCGGAAGATCGGCGAAGAGCCGCCGCCCGCCGAGCGCGCCGTCGGCGCCGATGGCGAAGGCGCTGAGCCGGTGGGCGTAGGTCTCGGCGACGACGAGGGTCTTGCCGTCGGGCGAGATCACCATGCCGTTCGGGAACATCAGCCCGTCGGCGGCGCGCACGACCGTGCCGTCGGGATCGACGCGGATGAGGCAGGTCTCCCGCGGCGCCTCGCCGGCGTGCCGGTCATAGCCGAAATTGCCGACATAGGCGCGGCCCGCCGCATCGACCACCATGTCGTTGCAGAGGCCGCCGGCGAGCTGCCCGAGATCGGCGACCTTGCGCAGCGCGCCGTCGCTGAGCTCGAGCAGGGTGCGGTCGAGCATGGCGACGACGAGCAGCGTGCCGTCCGGCCGCCAGCCCAGCCCGGAGGGCCGCGCCGGCACCGTCGCCACCGTCTCGCTGCGTCCGTCCAGACCGACGGCGAGCACGCGATGCGAATAGAAATCCGAGAACCAGAGCCGCCCGTCGCGCCAGCGCGGCGCTTCGGGAAAGGTCAGCCCCTCCAGCAGCACCTCGACCCCGGCATCGCGCGCCATGCGCCGCATCCTCCCATCGTGGTTTTGCCGCGATCATAGTCGGCGCATTGCTGGATGGCTATTGTGCGTCCTTCGAGCTGCGCCCTGAGCGTAGCGAGGGGCGCAGGTCGAAGGGCGCACGGACGGGCCTGCCGCCCTAGCGCAGCGGCTCCGCGTCGAGCCGCACGGCAATCCCGTCGAGGCCGGGCCGCGCCGCGGGGTAGCGCTCCAGCACCAGCGGATCGTGGCCGGGGATGATGTGCGCGGGCGAGCTCGCCAGCTTCCGCAGCGTGCGGTGGCCCTCCATCATGTCGGCGACGTTATAGACGGTGACGTAGGGCCGCTGCTGCTCGATGTTGGCGTAGAGATGCGCCGCGTCCGCCGCCAGCACCAGCCAGCCGCGCCGCGTCCGGACGCGCAGCGCTTGCAGCCCCATGGTGTGGCCGCCGATGAAGTGCACGCTCAAGCCCGGCGCCACCTCCTCGGCGCCGTCATGGAAGCGCAGCCTTCCGGCGAAGAGCCGCCGCACCATCGCCGCCACGTCCTCGGGCTCGAAGGAGCCGGCGAGCGCGCGATGGCACATGGAGCGCCCGGTGCAGTACTGCATCTCCTTGTCCTGGATGTGGTAGAGGGCGTTGGGGAAGAGGTCGTGATTGCCGGCATGGTCGTAATGCATGTGGCTGATGAACACGTCCTCGACCGCGGCGGGATCGATGCCGAGCATCTTCAGCCCGTCGCCGGGGGAGCGCAGGTGCGTGCGCTTGCGCTTCTTGCCCTGCTCGGCGTCGAAGCCGGTATCGAGGATGTAGGTCTTGCCGCCGCCCTGGATCGCCCAGACGAAATAGTCGATCGGCATCGGCCCGTCATGCGGGTCGCCGCCGAGGAAGTTGGCGCTCGCCCGGCGCTCGTGGCGGGCATATTTGACGGCATAGACCTCGTAGGTCGGCGTCTCCGCCATGGCAGCTCCTCCCTCGCCGGCGCTTGGAATGCCCGCCCCGACCGTACTATCGTCGAGCGCGAGGGGGCAAGCGATGCGCAACGCCGGGGAGTTTCCCGATCTCGCCTGGGTCGAGGGTTTCCGCGACCGGGTCAATCACGATGCGGAGATGCGGCTGATCGGCGACTGGTTCACCACCTCGATCGCGCTGAGCTTCGGCGGGACGCGCTACGTGCTGCGCCTCGATCGGGGCCGCATCGCCGAGATCGTCGCCGAGCCGCGGCTCGACACCCGCGCCCGCTTCGGCTTCCGCGCGCCGCTCGAGGTCTGGCGCCGATATCTGAGCCCGGCGCCGCCGCCGCTCTACCATGATTTCTTCGCCATGCTGATGCGCGTGCCGGACTTCGTCATCGAGGGCGACAGCCTGCTCGCGATGCAGAACGCCCGCGCGCTTCACCGCATGATGAGCCTGATGCGCGAGGAGGCGCCGCGCCATGGCTGAGTTCGAGCCCATCCTCGGCCGCTATCTCGCCGTCGCCTGCGACGGCGTCCGCTACCGCATCCATGTCGAGGAGGCGGGCCAGGGCATTCCGCTGCTCTGCCTGCACACCGCCGGCGCCGACAGCCGGCAGTACCGCCAGCTGCTCTGCGACGCCGAGGTGACGCGGCGCTTCCGCGTCCTCGCCTTCGACCTGCCCTGGCACGGCCGCTCGAACCCGCCGGAGGGCTGGTGGCTGACCAAATACCGGCTCACCACCAAGGCCTATCTCGCGCTCATCCGCGCGGTCTGGCAGGCGCTGGAGCTGCAGCGGCCGGTGGTGATGGGCTGCTCGATGGGCGGCGCCATCGTGCTGAAGCTCGCCGCCGACCATCAGCAGGAGCTGCGCGGCATCATCGGCCTCGAAAGCGGCGCCTACGCGCCCGGCCGCTACAACGACTTCCTGCACCACCCGGCGATTCATGGCGGCGAGCTCTGCGCCAGCTACACCTACGGGCTCAACTCGCCCTTCAGCCCGGAGCCGGGCCGGCGCGAGAACTGGTGGTACTACAGCCAGTCCGGCCCCGGCGTCTATCAGGGCGACGTGCATTTCTACAGCAACGACTGGGACGCGCGCGACGACAT
>JASHTP010000493.1 GCA_030040495.1 Alphaproteobacteria bacterium | reverse complement strand
CCCAGCACCTTGGCGCCCATGTCCTGGACCGCGAGCTTCACCGCCGCGACCGAGCCTTCGCCGACCACGTCGGCGTAAGGCCCGCTCATGTCGCTGAGCACGCCGATCTTGAGCGTGTCGGCCCTGGCCGCGCCGGCGGCGAGCGCCAGCGCCGCCGCGACGGCGAACAAACGAACCCCCCATTGCATGACGTCTCTCCCTCTCCTTGTTGTCGTGCTGGTCCTGGTCACTGCCGCGCGCGGATGCGCTCGAGCACCGGCAGCAGATACCGGCGGAACTGCGCCGGATTCTCGCTCATCGGAAAATGGCCGAGCTTCTCCATGACGACGGTCTCGGCGCCGGCGATCTGCCGCGCCGTGCGCGCCGTGTCCTCGGGCGTGCAGGAGAAGTCGTATTCGCCGGTGAGCAGGAAGAGCGGGCAGCGCGCGGTGTCGATCGCGCCGACCTTGCCTCTGAGATCGCCGTCGACGCGGTAGAAATGGAGATCGCCCTTGAACACGCCCGGCCCGCTCTGCATGTACTGCCACAGCGTCTCCCAGCGCGACGCCTCCGGGCTTTGCGGCGCCATCATGCCGGAGACGAGCCCGGCGCAGACCTCGCCGCCGTGCACGTCCGGGCGGTGCAGCCAGTCCGTGTCGTACCAGGGCGCCTGGTAGTCGGCGGATTCGAGCCCGATCAGCGCGCGGAACTCCCCGCCATGCTCGATCGCCAGATTGAGCACGATGCGGCCGCCGATCGAGCAGCCGAGCACCACCGGCTTGGCGAGCTCGAGCGCGGCGCAGAAGCTGCGGATCGCCTCGGTGTAGCCGCGCGTGGTGAGCCTGTACTCCTCGCGCTGCCAGCCTTCGGGCGGCGTCGACTTGCCGTGCCAGGGCAGGTCGAAGGCGAGGACGCGGAAATGCGCGGTGACCGCCGCGTCGGTCATGAGGTGGCGGAACTGCCGCCCGTCGGCGCCGGCGGTGTGGAGGCAGACCAGCGGAATCCCCTGCCCCGCCTCTTCGAAATAGATCCGGTGCGGCCGGCCGCCGAGGCTGACATGGACATAGCGCCCGAGGATCGGGTCGATCGTCGCCGCCACGCTCAGCCCTCGCGCGCCTGCCGCCGCGGCGCGGCGAGCAGATCCTTGAAATAGAGCAGGTTCGCCATGAAGGGCTGCAGATCGCCTTCGATGCTCAACTCGCCGCGCTTGGCCATGGCGAAGAGGTCGTGATAATGCGGCTCCGGCATCTCTTGCCAGAAGCGGCGCCAGGCCGCTTCGCCGGCGCGCAGCGCGAAGCGCCACGAGCGCAGCGGGCGCGGACCGCGCGCCAGCGCGACGACGCTGCCATGCTCGATCGTCAGGTAATGCGCCGCGCCGCCGATCTCGACGAGCAGCTCGACATCGACGAAGCGCCCGCGATGCACCAGCCAGGGATCGCCGTTGACCAGCGCCGGCAGGCTGTCGATGCGCGCCGCCAGATCGGCCGCCAGCGTGCCCTGCCCGGTTGCTTCCGCCATCCCCGACCTCCCCTGCCGCGGCGCTTGGCGCGCCGCTGGCCCGCCCGGCTTCGGTCGGCCGGGTGCTTCATCCTCGCGTCATTCTTGGCGTGGCGCAACCTTCCTCTTGCGCGCGTCTATACAGCTTCGGCGTTCTTTGCCATCATTTGGGCCAAGGCAAAAGAACAATGCGGGAGGAACGGCAGTGAAGGCATCCCTGTTCTATCTGCCGACGGTCGGCAATCGTCGCGACATCGAGGCGGGCATGGCCGGGCTGCGCCAGGACCTCTACCAGCAGATGCTGCGCGAGGTGCTGGAGCAGGTGCGGCTCGCCGACGAGCTCGGCTACGATTCCGTCAGCTTCACCGAGCACCACTTCCACATCGAGGGCTTCGAGCTCTCCAACAACCCGGTGCTGCTCGACCTCTATTTCGGCCTGCAGACCAAGCGCATCCGCGTCGGCCAGCTCGGCATCGTGCTGCCGGCCTCGAACCCGATCCGCGTCGCCGAGGACATCGCCATGCTCGACCAGATGACCGGCGGGCGGGCCTGCGCCGGCTTCGCGCGGGGCTATCAGCGCCGCTGGGTCGACGTCATGGCGCAGCAGACGCACGGCATCCACGGCGCGCTGCCGCATCAGCACGACGAGATCGACGCCGCCAACCGCGCCGCCTTCGAGGAATGCTTCGAGATCATCAAGCGGGCCTGGACGCAGCCGATGCTGTCCTTTCAGGGCAAGTATTGGCGCATCCCCGCCGGCGAGACGCCGTGGTCGCTCGAGGCCACCGACAAATGGGGCGCCGGCGTCGAGAACGGCATCCTGCGCTCGGTCGGCGTCGTGCCCAAGCCGGTGCAGAAGCCCTATCCGCCGATCTTCCAGCCCTTCGCCAGCTCCGAGCGCAGCATCCGCTGGTGCGCCAAGGAAGGCGTCACCGCCATCCTGCCGCCGATGCACGCGACCTACGAGGAGCAGCTCTTCGACGTCTATGCCGAGGTCTCCGGCCGGCCGCGCGGCCAGGGCATGGGGCTCCTGCGCGACGTCATCATCGCCGACAGCGACGCCGAGGCGATCGCGCTCTGGAAGGACAGCGGCATCTTCTCCGGCCGCGCCTGGTTCGAGCCCTTCGGCTTCCGCAAGGGCGTCATGGACCCCGTCACCGGCGCCGCGCCGAGCGCGGAGGAATCGGTGGCGCTGGGCTACGCGCTGGTCGGCACCGTCGACACGGTGGCGCGCAACCTCGCCCGCATCAAGGAGCGCCTGCCGGTCGACTGGCTCTTCTGCTACACCTACAACGGCCTCGTGCCGCACGGCGTGCTGATGAAGTCGATCGAGCGCTTCTGGACCGAGGTGATGCCGCGCGTCTAGGCGAAGGCGCCGCCTCAGAACTTGAAGCCGGTGCGCAGGCCGATGTTGTTGAGGCCGGGATTGTGCGTCGAGGTGTCGGCGTTGGAGAGATGGTCGAGATAGATCTCGACGCTGTTCGCCGCGCTGATCTGGTAGCCGAGCTCGACGCCGACATGAAAGAGCGCGCGCGTGCCGAGCGCCTTGTCGTCGTCGACGCTCTGGTTGAGACGCCCGTCATGCACCGCCCCGCCCAGGGCGCCGCCGACATAGACGCCGTCCTGCGGCCGCAGCATCGGGTGCCAGAGCGTGCCGGTCCAGGTGAGGTCGGCATAGAGATAGTCGGTCTTGCCGGCCGTGTTCACCGAGGCGCCCAAGGTCGGGCGCGGCGCGCCGATCGGGCCGAGGAACTGCGGCGAGGCGAACAGCACCTCGCCCATGATGTCCGCCCCGCCCTCGACATGGTCGCCGAGCAGGCCGACATCGTGCGCCAGCACCCCGGCCTTGACCTCGTCGATGACACCGGCGCGGGCGTCGGTCGTCCCCAGCATCAAGGCAATTGCCGCCAGAAGCGCGGTCCCCAGCCCGCGCGCGCCGAAAAAGTGCGTTCGGTCCATCGGCTCCCCCGGAGAGCCGGCGCTTCCCCGCCTGCTCCCCACACGAGAGGCTACAGGCGCAGCCGGTCGCGTTCAACCGTCGATACGTCCCGGCCGGCGGTGAAATCGCGCGCGCGGTCAGCAATGCGGGCGCGGCAGCGCCTCGATCTGCTCCAGCTTGGCGTGGATGCTGTAGTCGCCATAGTCGAGCACCATGTCCTGCAGCACGCCGTTGTCGAGCAGCCGCACGCTCTCCTCGTAATCCGGCGTCACGGCGGCGGGATCGCTCGAAAAGAACGCCAATCTGATGCGCCAGGAAGGCCGATCCAGCAGCGTCGCCCGCGGCTGCTTGCCCTCGTCTCCGCCGGCGCCCGGCGCCAGCTTGGGCCCGATCACCGCGGTGACCTCGCTGGCGCTGTCGAGATCGGAGCCGTCGAAGACGCGGCGCCCGACGAAGCGGTCGCCGGCCTCGGCGCGGGCGATGAGAAACCTGGTGTCGGCCGCCGGGAACAGCGCGCCCTTCGGCAGCGGCAGCGTCGCCGCCCGCGGCTCGGTGAAGACGACCGTGCCGCCGGCGCCGGGGCGCGCGAGCCGGGCCTCGCCGCGGACCTCTTGGTAGGGCGCGTCGCTGCTCGCCCGGCGCATGTCGAAGCGGAACCGCGATCCGTCGCTCGCCTCCCAGCTGACCAGACTGGAATAGCTGTCGAGGCTGCCGCCCGGGTCATTGTCCTCGGCATAGTCGAGATGCAGGTAGAAATGCTCCTGCTCCGTCCAGCCGTCGCAGGTCCGGTTCCATTCGTCGAGCAGCATCCCGCCGGCGCCGACCACGCCGCTGCTGCCGTCGGTCGAAGCGAGGCTCAGGGCGTAGCGCGCGCGGTAGGGAAGCATGTCCGCGGGAGCCTCCGCCGCGCCGCCCAGCACCGAGGCAAGGGCACAGGCGGCGAGCAGGCGCACGGGCCGCAATCTCATTGCAACAATCTCTTTCTCAAGCACTCGCCTCGCTTGTTCTAGGTGGGACCGGCGCGCCGCGTTCCCGCGCCGCCGCATGCCGGGACGCGGTCACGCCCAGCATAGCGCACCGGCGCCCTCCGGGTGGAGCGCGGGAAGGTGAAATCGCCGTAGGGGACGCGGCCGGGGATGGTTCCGCCATCGGCCGCCTAACATTCTGACGCGCGACGGAATTCCGCCGCCCGTCCTCGCCGGCGGCAGGGTCCGGACTATCGGAGGGTGGATGCCAAGCATGGCCAGGAATGGAAGCTCGCAGCAAGCCCGGACTCGGCGACAGCCCTCGCGCCCGCCTCGCATGGCTTCCTTCATCATGAATCGATCGAGCAAACGCCGGCGGCTTGACATCGAACTGCGCATCGAGCGCACGGTGAGCCGCTGCATCGGCAGCCTGGCGGTCGCCAGCGTCATCGCCGTCTTCGTCATCGCCGCGCTGGGCGCCGCCCGCTGAGCGCCGGCTCAGGCCGAGGCTTCCGCCGCCGCGGCAAAATTCCAGTGGCGGCCGGGAGCCGCCGCGAGCAGGGCGCGGGTATAGGGGTGCTGGGGCGCGGCGAAAAGCGCCGCGACGGGCCCGCTTTCCACCACTTTGCCGTGCTCCATCACCGTCACCCGGTCGCAGACCTGGGCGGCGACCCGCAAATCGTGGGTGATGAACAGGATGGCGAGATCGAGCCGGGCACGGATGTCCTCGAGCACCTGCAGCACCTGCGCCTGCACCGAGACGTCGAGCGCCGACACCGCCTCGTCGGCGATCAGCAGCTCCGGCTCCATGGCGAGTGCCCGGGCGATGCAGATGCGCTGACGCTGGCCGCCCGAGAATTGGTGCGGGTAGCGGTCGAGCGCGCGGCTGTCGAGCCGCACCAGCTGCATCAGCTCGCGCGCCCGCGCCATCGCCTCCCGGCGCGGCAGGCCGAAATTCATCGGCCCCTCCGCGATGGACTGGCCGACGGTGCGGCGCGGGTTGAGCGAGCGGTAGGGATCCTGGAAGACGATCTGGATGCGATGGCGGTGGCGGCGCAGGCGCCGCCGGCCGAGATGGGCGATCTCGTCCTCGCCGAGCCAGATGCGCCCGGCGCTCGGATCGATCAGCCGGGCGACGCAGCGCGCCACCGTCGATTTGCCGGAGCCGCTTTCGCCGACGATACCGAGCACCGCGCCGCGGCGCAGCTCGATCGCGACGTCCTGCGCCGCCAGCACCGGCCTGTGCGCCGAGAACAGCCCGCCGCCGCCATAGGTCTTGCTCAGCCCCTCGGTGCGCAGCACCAGCGGCGACGGCGGACGCGGCGGGCGCTGGTGCGGCGTGATGCTCGGCACCGCGGCGATCAGCGCCTTTGTATAGGAATGCCGGGGCCGGCGCAGCACGTCTTCCATCGGTCCGATCTCGACGAGCTCGCCGCGTTGCAGCACGGCGACCCGGTCGGCGATCTCGCTGACCACGGCGAAATCGTGGGTGATGAACAGGACGCCGGTGCCGCGCGCCCGCTGCAGCTCGCGGATCAGCGACAGGATCTGCGCCTGGGTGGTGACATCGAGGGCGGTGGTCGGCTCGTCGGCGACGAGCAGCGCCGGCTCGAGGATCAGCGCCATGGCGATCATGATGCGCTGGCGCTGACTGCCCGAAAGCTGATGCGGATAGGCCGAGAAGACGCGCGGGGGGTCGGCGATGCGCACCCGCGCCAGCATGTCGAGAACGCGCGCGCGGCGCTCGGTCTCGCCCAGCGCGGTGTGGGCGCGCAGCACCTCGTCCACCTGCGCGCCGCAGGACATCACCGGGTTGAGCGCGGTCATCGGCTCCTGGAAGATCATCGAGGCGCGGCTGCCGCGCAGCTGCCGCAGCCGCGCCTCGCCCGCGTGCAGGATGTCCTCGCCGTGGAGCCGCAGCGCGCCGCCGACCGGCTTGAGGCCCGCCGGCAGCAGGCCGAGGACGCTTTGCGCGATCACCGACTTGCCGGAGCCGCTTTCGCCCACCAGGCAGAGGATCTCGCCGGGCTCGACGGCGAAGCTCACCCCGCGCACCGCGAAGGGGCGGTCGCCGGATGCGGGCAGCGCGATGGTGAGATCGTCGAGGGCGAGAACCGGCGGCATGCTCAAAGCCGCTTGCCGAGCCGGGGATCGAGCGTGTCGCGCAGCCCGTCGCCCAGCATGTTGATCGCCAGCACCGTCACCGACACGCAGATGCCGGGGAACAGGATGGTGTGCGGATAGACGCGGAACAGCACCCGCCCCTCGGCCATGATGTTGCCCCAGGTGGGCGTGTCGGTCGGCACGCCGACGCCGAGGAAGCTCAGGATCGCCTCGATCAGGATCGCCGAGGCGCAGGTGAAGGTCGCCTGGACGATCATCGGCGCGATGGTGTTGGGCATGACGTGGCGCCACAGGATCGCCGGCAGCCTCGTGCCGATCGACACCGCCGCCTCGACATAGGGCTCCTCGCGGACCATCAGCACGACGGCGCGCACCAGGCGCACCACGCGCGGGATCTCCGGCACGACGATGGCGAAGATCACGGTGACGAGCCCGTTGCCCCAGACCGCGACGAGGGCGATCGCCAGCAGAATGGACGGGATCGCCATCAGCCCGTCCATCACCCGCATCACCACCGCGTCGAGCCAGCGCACATAGCCCGAGACCAGGCCGATGAAGAGGCCGGCGACGGCGCTGATCAGCGCCACCGCCGCGCCGACGATGAGCGAAACCCTGGTGCCGTAGACGACGCGGCTGTAGACGTCGCGGCCGAGGGTGTCGGTCCCCATCCAAAAAGTCTGCGCCGCGCGAGTGCCGTCGGGCCGCAGCACTTGCCCGGTGAAGCCCGGCGGCTTGTTGCGCAGCGCCGGATCGATCGACGTCGGATCGACGGTCCCGAGCAGCGGCGCGAGCAGCGCGATCGCCACCAGCAGCGCGATGATAACGGCGCCGATCGCCACCGCCGGGTTGCGCCAGGCCTGGCCCAGCGCCGGCAAATCGCGCGTCGCGCGCGGCGCGATGTCGAGCGGCTCGGCGGTCAATAGCGGATCCTCGGATCGAAGAAGCTGTAGGCGACGTCGATGAGCAGGTTGAGCAGCACATAGACGAAGGAGAACAGCAGGATCACCGCCTGGATCACCGGATAGTCGCGCGCCAGCACCGCGTCGACGGTGAGCCGGCCGATCCCCGGGATGTTGTAGACGCTCTCGGTCACCACGACGCCGCCGATCAGCAGCCCGATGCCGAGGCCGATCACCGTGACGATCGGCACGGCGGCGTTGCGCAGCGCATGCCGGACCAGCACCACCCGCTCCGGAAGGCCCTTGGCGCGCGCCGTGCGGATGTAATCCTCGCCGAGCACCTCGATGACGCTCGCGCGGGTCATGCGGGCGATGAGCGCGATATAGATCACCGCGAGCGTCGAGCTCGGCAGGATGAGATGGACGAGCCAGCGTCCGACGCCGTCGCCGAGCCGGACATAGCCCTGCACCGGCAGCCAGTCGGTGGCGATGGCGAAGACATAGATCAGCAGATAGCCGATGACGAACACCGGCACCGAGAAGCCCAGGACCGAGAAGCCCATCAGCACCCGATCGAGCCAGCCGCCGCGGCGATGGGCGGCGACGACGCCGAGCGGCACCGCCACCAGCACGGCGATGACGATAGTGGCGAGCGACAAGGACAGCGTCGGCTCGACGCGTTGCTCGATCAGCTGCGCCACCGTCTTCTTGAAGAAGAAGCTCTCGCCGAGGTTGCCGGTGAGCACGCGTCCGGACCAGACGGCGAACTGGCTGAGCAGCGGCCGGTCGAGGCCGAGCTTGGCCCGGATCTCGGCCACTTGCTCGACGCTCGCGCTGTCGCCGGCGATCACCGCCGCCGGGTCGCCAGGCGTCAGGCGCAGCATCAGGAACACGACCACCGCCACCACCATCAGCACCGGCACGGTGGCGAGCAGCCGGCGGGCGAGGAACCCGATCACCTTCTGGAGTTCCGGGCGTCCCGGCTCTCAGCCGCCCTTCTTGGTGAGGTTCCAGAACAGCGGCGCCGGCGCGTTGACGAAGCCGGCCAGTCGATCCTTGCGGTAGGCCATCGGCTTGTACCAGAGGCCGAGCGGCGCGTAGGCGGCGATCTCATAGGCGCGCTCCTGCACTTGTACCGCCAGCGCCTTCTGCTTCGCCGGATCGGTCTCGCGGGCAAAGGCGTCGCGCAGCTTCTCCAGCGTCGCATCGCACGGCCAGCCCGGGGCGGCCTTCTCGCAGTTGGCGGCGATGAAGGCCGACGAGATCGGGTTGAGCACGTCGGCCGCCACCCAGGAGGTGATGAAGACGTTCCAGCCGCCTTCGGCGACCGGCACGCGCTTGGCCCGGCGCGCCACCAGCGACTGCCAGTCCATGTCGACCATGTTGACCTTGAAGCCGGCGCGCTCCCACAGCTGCTTGGCGACCGGCGCCAGATTGGTCAGCACCGACAGGTCGGTCGAATGCATCAGCAGGATCGGCGTGCCGTCATAGCCGGCCTCCTGCAGCAGCTTCCTCGCGCCCGCCGCATTGCCCTGGAGCAGGCCCTCCGAGCCCTTGTCGGTGGCGAAGGTGCTGCCGCAGACGAACATGGCGCGGCACTCCTTGTAGTACTCGGCGTCGCCGACCTGCGCTTGGAGGAAATCGATCTGGTCGAGCGCCATCAGTGCCGCGCGCCGGATCTTCGGATTGTCGAAGGGCGGAACGGCGTGGTTGAGGCGCAGCGTGAACTCGTTGCCGAGCGTGTTGACGTTGGCGAAGCCGACGTTCTTGTCGGCCTTGAGCAGCGGGAAGAGCTCGAAGGGCGGATCCTCGACCAGATCGACCTCGCCGGCGAGGAGCGCGTTGACCGCGGTCTGGGCGTCGGGAATGGCGATCCATTCCACGCGATCGACCTTCACCACCTTGGCGCCCGCCGTACCGCTCGGCGCCTCCTGGCGCGGCTTGTAGTCCTTGAAGCGCTCATAGACCACCTTCTCGCCGGGCTTCCACTCGTCCTTCTTGAAGACGAAGGGGCCGGAGCCGGTGAAGTCGGAGATCTGCTGGTCGGGCGGCGTGTCGGCGACGCGCTTCGGCATCATGAACGGCACGTTCGAGCTGGGCTTGGCGAGCGACAGGATGACCAGGCCGTAAGGCTGCTTCAGCGTCAGGCTGAAGGTCTTCTCGTCGATCGCCTTGAACTCGCCGATGAAGCCCATCAGCTTCTGCCCCATGGCGTCGCGCGCGCCCCAACGCTTGATCGAGGCGATGCAGTCCTCCGCCGTCACCGGCAGCCCGTCATGCCATTTCAATCCGTCGCGCAGCGTGAAGATGTAGGTGAGCTTGTCCTCGCTCACCTTCCAGTGATCGACCATCTGCGGTTGCGGCTGCCCTTTCTCGTCGAGCGCGAAGAGCGTGTCGTAGATCATGTAGCCGTGATTGCGGATGATGTAAGCAGTCGCCCAGATCGGATCGAGGATCTTGAGATCCGAGTGCATCACCGCCCGGATGGTCTGCGCCGGCGCCGCCGTCGGCCCGAGCGCGAGCGCCGCCGCCACCACAATGGCGGCAAGCCCGCGCCGTACGATGCCCTTCAGCGTCATGATCCCCTCCTCGCAAACCTCTTGCCGAGGTAAGCAACATTCGTGCCGCCTGCCGAGCCGCGCGATCACGAGCGCCCGCGCCGCCGGGCCGAAGGACCTGCCTAGTCCATAGGCATGCTTAGCGCCGATCGGGAAGCCGGACAACCCGCAGGAGAGGACGCCGCAGGATTTCGCTCGACCGCCAGGTCGGTAGAATGATCGAACTGCGAGGAGAACGGCCGGATCAGCCCGTGCGTAGGAGTGGTGCCCAGGGGCGGAATCGAACCACCGACACCGTGATTTTCAGTCACGTGCTCTACCAACTGAGCTACCTGGGCGCCGTGCCGGACGGGCGCAGGCTTATGGCAGAAAAGCCGCTTTCTGTCCAGACGCGCGGGCGCTACTCCTCGCCCTCCTCGCCCGGCGCTTCCTCGGGCGATTCCGCGGTCGGGATGCGGTAATCGCCGCCGAGCCAGCGCCCGAGATCGATGAGCGCGCAGCGCCGCGAGCAGAAGGGACGATGCGCGTCGTCGGCGGGCTTGCCGCAGATCGGGCAGCGCCGCCTTCGTCCGGTGTCGTCGGTTTCGCCCATGGCCGAAAGATAGGATCAGCCGAGACCGATGTCGAAGCGGTCGCGCGCGCGGCCGGGCT
>JASHTP010000492.1 GCA_030040495.1 Alphaproteobacteria bacterium | reverse complement strand
GCACTCGACAGGCAGCAGCGTTCGCAAAACTCCCTCCCGCTCCCACATCCGATCCCTGTCCGCCGTCAACCGATACCGCGGGGTGGAGCAGCCCGGTAGCTCGTCAGGCTCATAACCTGAAGGTCAGAGGTTCAAATCCTCTCCCCGCAACCAACCATCCCAAAACTCTCCGGCCGCCATCGCCGGAGAGTTTTGCGCCCCCGCAACCGACATGCACTTGCGGGCTTCGTCGGACGCAAGGCTAAGCGACGAGGCTCAAATATTCCCAGGCCATGGTCGCGGCTGCGAGCGCCGTGATCTCGGCCACGTCGTAGGGCGGCGCCACCTCGACCACGTCCATGCCGCGAAAGCGGATCCCGTGAAGCGCGCGCAGGATCGCCTGGGCCTGCCAGGTCGCGAGCCCGCCGATCTCCGGCGTTCCCGTGCCCGGCGCGAAAGCGGGATCGAGCGCGTCGATGTCGAAGCTCAGATAGGCCGGGGCATCGCCGATCACCGCGCGGATCGCCGCCGCCGTCGACGCGGTTCCGGCCTGGTGCACGGCTTGCGCCGACAGGATGGTGACGCCTTTGCCCGACACCCAGTCATGGACCGGCTTCGGCACCGGCGAGCGGATTCCCACCTGCACCATGCGCCTCGGGTCGACCAGGCCCTCTTCGATCGCGTTGTAAAAGACCGAGGCATGACCGTAGCGGGCGCCGAAGCTGTCCGGCCAGGTATCGACATGGGCGTCGAAATGCACCAGCCCCACCGGTCCGCGCGCGCGCGCGAGCGCACGGAGCAGCGCGAGCGTTATCGAGTGATCGCCGCCGAGCGTCACCAGGTGCGCGATCTCCGCGGCCTGAGCTTCGAGCATGGCGAGGCTGACGGGGATGTCGCCGAGCGCGAGCGAAAAATTGCCGATATCGGCGAGCTCGAGCCTTGCCGGATCCACCCAGCGCGTCGGATGATCGCCGTCGACGAGCATGCGGCTGGCCAGGCGGATCGCCTGCGGACCGAAGCGCGCCCCGCTGCGGAAGGTCGTGCCGATGTCGAAGGGCGCTCCGGCGACACAATAGGCGGCGCCCTTGTCCGCGCGCGTCACGCCGAGAAATGTCGGCGGGAGCGCATAGGTGGGTGTCGAGCCCATCGGCCGGGGTCCTTCTCGGAGCGCGGCATGGTAACAGATCGGCTTCGGCGTCTGTCAAAGCCAATCGCGCGGCGTCGAGCGTTCGCGGCGCGCTTCCTGTCGTCGCCGGAATGCAACGAACATTCGCTATGACTGACCAAGGGCGGGCTCGACTTGCCCGTCTGGGCGAGAGGAGAGGTGAGCTTGGTTCCGACGAGCATGTTCCTCACCAGTGGCGTCGGCGTCCATCGTCATCGCCTCACCGCGTTCGAGTTCGCGCTCCGCGAGGCCGACATCGAGCAGCAGAACCTGGTGACGGTATCGTCGATCTTGCCGCCGCATTGCGAGCTCGTCCCGCGCGAGGTCGGCGTGCGCGGCCTGCGGCCCGGCGAGATCACGTTCTGCGTCCTGGCCCGTGCCGAGGCGGACGAGGCGGGGCGCCTCATCCATGCCAGCGTCGGCCTCGCGCGACCGGCCGATCCCGAGATGTACGGGTACATCTCCGAGCATCACGGCTTCGGCATGACCGGACAGGAAAGCGGAGACTACGCGGAAGATTTGGCCGCGACCATGCTCGCCTCGACGCTCGGCGTCGATTTCGACCCTGACGCGGCTTGGAACGAGCGCAAGAAGCTCTACGAGCACAGCCAGCTCATCATCGACAGCCTATCGATTACCGCCGCCACGCAGGCCAAGGTTGGCGGCGGGTGGACCTGCGCCGTCGCGGCGGCGGTGTTCCTGCCGCATAATCCTGGCGCCTGAACGCCGCGAGCCCGGAACCGGCCAGGTCCGGCCGGCTGCGCGCGCGACCGGCTCGCCCAGAATCGCCCGGCCGAGAAGGTCACGGCGCGGTGGATCGCGCATTGTCTCCGCCAGCTCGGATAAAGCCTCCTCGGGCCGGGCGGCTTCGCCGTCGCGATCCGTCACGGCGGGTTGGTCATGAGATCGGGCGTCGGGCAGGGCTGTTTCTCGCTGTCGAGAAATTGGTTCACCGATGTCTCGGCCGAGATGAAGGTGCCGGACAGGAAGCCCAATCCTTTGACCCGCCAATAGTCGACATAGGCCTTGGGCAGCTCGTCGCCGTAGTAGCGGGAACAGACGCCGTTGTCCTGGTTCAGATTCCAGTTGTTGAAGATCCGACGGATGTAGTCGGCGCACCGCTGATAGCTCTGCTGCGCCGCCGCGCTGTGTTCGCTGGTGCCGGCGGCGCAATCCCGGTAGAGGCCGTGCGCCGTCCGGTAGACGAAGCCGTGCGCGGGCATCATCGACCAGGCGAGCAATGCGACGGCGCAGGCGAGGCTGCGGGCGACTTTCATGGGCGCTTTCCTCCGTCCTCGCCGCCGTCACCTTCGCCGCGCCGCTGCGGTCACGGCGCGATGATCTGGCCGGCCGTCGCCCGGTCGCCGCCGGGCTCGTCCGGCGTCACCCAGCGCAGGCGAATGCGCGGCGCGCGCTGCGACGGCGTCGCCACCGCGAGGGCGAGGGCGTGGCTCGGCGTCGGCTGCCAGCGGCCGAAATGCCAGCGCTCCGGCCAGTCGGGGCAGCCGGCGGCGAAATGGATGCGGGGAACCGCGCCGTCTAGGTCGAACCAGAAGCCGTCGAGCGCCAGCGAAACGCCCAGGCCGCGCGCCTTGATGTAAGCCTCCTTGAGCGTCCAGTAGGCAAAGAAGAGTGCGCGCCGGTCCGTTTGCGGCGTCGCCGCGACCTGTTCGATCTCGGGCCTGGCGAACACGGTCGGCGCCAGCTCGAGCGGATCGACCTGCCGTGCCGTGTTCTCGACATCGATGCCGACTTCGCCGCCGCTGGTGACGGCGCAGGCGACGAGCCCCGCGGTGTGGGACAGGTTGAAACGCAGCGCACGGAACGACGCTGGCTCCGAGACATAGGGGCAGCCATAGGCGTTGGTCGTGAATACCCAGGCCTTTGCGGGCACCGGGGCATAGCGCGACAAGGTGGTGCGCAGCAGCGCCCGGCCGACAAGGTACTGGTCGGCGGCGTCGCGCACCAGGAAGCGCCGCCAGCGGATGCGCTCCGCTTCGCTCAGCAGCGGCGCATAACCCATGAGCCGGTCGTCGTCGACCGCAGCGAGCGAGGTGAGCCAGACATCGACCGCGTCCTCCTCGAGGCGCAGCGGCGCATCCGTTCCCGCTGTCATGCCGGCGCCGTGGCCAGGTTACTCGGCAGCGCTGCGTTTCGACGCGCTCTCCGCGGCCGTAGGCGCCTTGAAACGGTCGCGCAGCGCGTCCCATTCCTCGGCGCCGACGCGGCGGAACTTCTCCTTGAGGCCGACCTTCATCTCGGGATGGCGGCGCGTCGTCTTGGTCTCGGCGAGCACCGCGTCGAAGGCGGCGACCGCGGTCTGGAACAGGATGCCCGGGAGGATCGCGAGCTTGAAGCCCAGCCGCTCGGCATCGGCGAGGTCCAGCACCGGCGTCTTGCCGCCGGAGACGACGTTGAGCAGGCAGGCGCCCTGGACCAGCCGCGGCACCGCCTCGACCTCGTCGCGCGTCTGCGGCGCCTCGAGAAACGCCATGTCGGCGCCGGCGACGAGCGCTGCATTCATGCGCCGGACCGCTTCCTCGAAGCCCGCCACCGCTCGCGCGTCGGTGCGCGCGATCAGCAGGAAGTCCGGGTCGGATCTCGCCGCGGCGGCGGCGCGGATCTTGGCGAGAAAGTCGTCGAGCGGGATCACCACCTTGTCGTCGAGATGGCCGCATTTCTTGGGAAAACCCTGATCCTCGATGTGCAGCCCGGCGACGCCGCGGCGCTCGTACTCGCGCACCGTGCGCGTGACATTGAGCTCGTTGCCGTAGCCGGTGTCGGCGTCGGCGATCACCGGGACGCGGACGGCGGCCGCGAGGCGGCCGGCATTCTCGGCCATCTCGCTCATGGTGACGAGGCCGTAGTCGGGATATCCCAGCGTCGCGGCGGTGCCGGCGCCGGTCATGTAGAGGGCGGCGAATCCGGCCTGCTCGATGACGCGCGCGCCGATGCAGTCATAGGCGCCGGGCGCGACGATCATGCCGTCCTGGCGCAGCAGCGCGCGCAGCCTGGTCGGTGCAGGGGCGGCTCTGGATACCATGGATCGTCTCCGGTCTAGGAGCTCAGGGTGAACATCGGCACCGGCGGCCCTCCGTCGCTCGGCTTGAACACCAGCGACACCTTGCGGCCGATGCGGATTGCGTCGAGGTCGCAATCGACGATATTGGTCATCATGGTCACGCCCTCGTCGAGCGTGACATAGGCGATGGCGTAGGGGACCGGTGCGCGCCGCATGATGCTGAAGGAATAGACCGCGCCGCGCCCGGACGCGGCGTGCCATTCGGTGCGGTCGCTGAAGCAGAACGGGCAGATCGCGCGCGGGTAATAGTGAAACTCGCCGCAGGCCGTACACTTCTTGATCAACAGCCTGCCTTCCGCCGCGGCGTCCCAGAATGGCTTGGTCTCGGGATTGACCGGCGGCGCCGCAATCGCTCTTTCCGCTTTGGCCATCGCCGCTACTCCCGCTCCAGGATCAGGGTCGCGCTGGCATGGCGCGTGCCGAGCGAGCCGCCGGTGCCGTGCGCCAGCGCCAGATCGCAGTTCTTCACCTGCACCGCGGGATGTGCCTCGCCGCGCAGCTGCCGCACCGCCTCGATCACCTTGGTCATGCTGCCGCGGTTTCCCGGGTGGTTGTTGCAGAGTCCGCCGCCGTCGGTGTTGAAGGGCAGCCTGCCGGTGCCCGAGATCAGCGCTCCGTCGGCGACGAACCGGCCGCCGCGACCCTTCTCGCAGAAGCCGAGATCCTCGAGCGTCATCAGCACGGTGATGGTGAAGCTGTCATAGATCGAGACGTATTTGATGTCGGCGGGCGAGACGCCCGCCTCGGCGAAGGCGCGCGGCCCCGACCAGACGGCGCCGCTATAGGTCAGGTCGACCCTGCCGCCCATCTGATTCTTTGGCGCTTCGCCGGCGCCGACGAGCCTGACCGGCGGGCGCTTCAAGCTCTTCGCCACCTCCGGTGCGACGACGAGCAGGGCGCCGCCGCCGTCGGTGATGACGCAGCAATCGAGCCGGTGCAGCGGGTCGGCGATCATCGGCGAATGGACGACGTCCTCGACGGTGACGACCTCGCGCAGCAGCGCATGCGGATTGTGCTGCGCATGATGCGAGGCCGCGACCTTGATCCAGGCGAGCTGTTCGCTGGTCGTGCCGTACTGGTACATGTGACGCATGGCGCACATCGCGTACATGTTGGCGACGGCGGGCGCGAAGGGCGCCTCGAACTGGACGTCGGGAGCGGCGGCGCCGTAATTGCGGGGTGCGGTGCCGGTGGCGATGCCCTCGGCGCGCGGCCGCCCGGCGAGCGTGATGAGCGCCACGCGGCACTTGCCCGCGGCGATCGCCTGGGCGGCATGCGCGACATGAATGGTGTAGGAGGAGCCGCCGGTCTCGGTCGTGTCCATGTGGCCGACCTTGAGACCCATATAGTCGATCATCGACAGCGGCCCGAGACCGGGCGCGTCGCCGGCGCAGAAGTAGCCGTCGACATCCTCTTTGCCGAGGCCGGCATCCTCGAGCGCGCCCTTGGCGACCTCGGCGTGAAGCTGCGCCAGCGACTTGTCGGGGGCGTAGCGGGTCGGGTGCTCGTAGGCGCCCGCGATGTAGGCCTTGTCTTTGATGCTCATGGGTTCGCCGCTCAGCGCGCCAGGGCCGTCTCGACGAGGCGCCTGGCGTCGAACTCCTCGGCGACGCGATTGTCCTCCGCGAGCATCGCCGCGCTGTCGCGGTCGGCGAACTGGATCGCGCCGAGATCCTCGAACGCCTTGCGCGCGCGCTTGCCCAGGAGGCCGATATCCCTGACCGTCGGCACGATGCGGCTGAACAGACGCGAGCGGAACTTGTGCGTGGCGAGCGCTGCCTCGTGGACCGCGCGGCACTCCTTCACGTCTAGGCCCACCGCCGCCCAGACGTCGGAAGGATCCAGTCGGTCGCGCATGAGATAGCAGGCCTCGACCAGGAACTCCTCGCGCCGGTCGCGCTCGGCCTCGGTCAGCTGCGGATAATAGTCGCGCAGCGCCAGCCGCCCGAAAGCGACATGGCGCGCCTCGTCCTGCATGACATAGGCGTTGACCTGCGCCGCGAGCGGGTTCTGCGCCTTGTCGCGGATGCTCTGGAACGAGGCGAGCGCCAGCCCCTCGATCACCACCTGCATGCCGAGATAGGTGAAATCCCACTCCTTGTGCTCGACCACGTCGGCGATCAGCGCCTGCAGGTGCCGGTTGATCGGGAACACCATGTTGAACTTCTCGTGCAGCAGGCGCGAATAGGCCTCGACATGGCGCGCCTCGTCGATCACCTGCGTCGCCGCGTAGAACTTGGCGTCGATGTTCTGCACCTCCTGCACGATCTTCGCCGTGCAGATCAGCGCGCCCTGCTCGCCGTGAAGGAACTGCGAGATCTGCCAAGCCTGGGAATGGCGGCGATACTCGATCACTTGCCGCGGCGAGAGCTTGTTCCACAGCGCCGAGCCGTTGAGCGAGATGGTGTCGTCCGGCAGCAGCATCGGATTGTCCGCATCGAGCTCGCGCGACCAGTCGATGCGCTCGCGCGCATCCCATTGCTGGCGCTTGCCCTTGTCGTAGAGCGCCAGCAGCTCCGCCCGGCCATCGTCATATTCCCAGCGAAACACGGTCTGCTGCGGCGCGACGAGGCTCCAGCTCATGTCGTCCGGGGGCGAGACGTAGCGGGATTGGGTGCTCATGAATCCTCCTGGTCCCGCATGCTACATCACTTCGCCGTGCCGAAACACCTCCGGCGGCCAGCCCGGGAGTCGGGCGCGTTCATGCCCGTCTGGATAAGCGACCGGCTGCCGCAAGGCAACCGGGAGGAGGGGTGCTACTGCTCTCTGGCGGTCGCCAACAGCAGGTCGTTCGCCTCCTGCCGCTGGTCCGGCGTGTCGATGGCGTCAAGATGTCCGTCGACGCCGCTTTCGACGACGAGCAGGTCGCCTCCCTGCCGCCGGAAGCCGAGTTCCGCGGTGCTGTAACCGGGCCTGACGACTTCGATGGCCAGCGTGTCCGCGTCGCTGGCGCGATCGCGCGGCAGGACGCGGACCTTGGTGTTCTCGGGATTGCTCAGGATCAGCGCCGCCCACTGGCGAAGCGTCAGCCAGCGCACGTCCCGGCCGGCGTCGATGTCCTTGAGGATGATGGTCGCGTCCAGCGCCTCGGCCGGCAGGCCCAAGCGCTCCAATTCCGGCCGGTGATGCTCCAGCGCGTCCTTGGCGTCGGCGAGGAGCTGCGTTTGCGCCTGCGCGGCATAGGCCCGGCGCTTTCGAGCGAGCGCCGCTTCGACCTTGGAATAGGCCGGGAAGTCATCGCTTAGCGGCTGCGTCACCTGGGCCCGAAGCCGCTTCTGCTCGAGCTCGAAGAAGATCGCCGAGACGGTCGCCTGCGCATCCTCGACCGCGGCTCGGCTCCGCAAGCTCGGCGGCATGGCGTTGAGCTTGCCGGCGATCTGCTCGAGCTTCGGCTGCGCCTCTTTCTTCGCACTGTCGAAGTCGGCAAGCGCGCGGCGCACGCGGTCTCTCGCCGCCCGCAGCGTCGGCACCTGGTTCAGATCCTGCCGCAGCAGCGTCTTGTCGTCGGCGGTCTCGGCGGCGCTCAGGCAGTTGCGCAGGCTCTTGTCGACGAGGTCGATATCGGCGTCGGTCAGCGCGTAGAGCGGCACGCCCAGAACCTGCGCCGCGCCGACATCGTCGAGCCCGACCCACTTCTGCCCGTAATCGATGAACTGCGCGCAGGTCGGGACGCGCAACTCGGCGGCAGCGGCTCCGGCGGTCGGCACGGCGCAGAGCGCAAGCAGCAGGCCGGCCCGCCGGGCGATGGACGCGACCGCGGCGGCCGACGCCGTAGCTGGACGACCTCGCATCGAAGGCGCAATCACCTGCCCAGCGCGTGACGGACTTCGCGGGCGAAGGCCTCGCCGTCGCGCGCCGCGGCGCTCCGCGCGTCGAGATGGATCGGCATGCGTCCGACCAGGCTCGCTTCGGCATAGACGACGCGGTTGGCGAGCTCCGCGTCGAAGAGCACATAGCCGGCTTGGGCGAGCTCGTTGCGCACGTGCCGGGCGACCGCGCTGCCCACCGTCACCTGGGTCAGCAGCAGCCGGTAATTCATCGGCCGCGGCCGGCGCTCCTCGGTGGCGTTGACCTCCTCGATGAGGCGCACGGTGTCGATTGCGGCGGAGATGTCGAGCGGCGACGCTTTGATCGGAATGACGGCGAGATCGGCCACCGACAGCGCCTCGATCATCGTGCGGTTGCGGAACCCGGCGGTGTCGATGACGACGATCTCGCTCTCGCGCGCGAGGTTGCGCGCCCGCTGCGCCACCTCCTCCGAGGTCTCGGCGACGATCGACAGGTCGACCGGCGGATCGCCCAAATCCCGCCAGTGCAGCAGGCTCGCCTGGGGATCGGCGTCGATCATCGCGGTGCGCAGGCCGCCGAGCTGGCAATGGGCGGCGAGGCATGCCGCAGCCGTGCTCTTCCCGCTGCCGCCCTTCAGCGTCGCCATCACCACGATCGCGCCCGTCCCGTTCCGCACGCTAGCCTCCGCGTCGCGGCGCCGAGCGCCTCACCGGCCGCGCCTCCTGGCCCGCTTCGACGCTTCGATCGCCTGGCGGTACTTCCTCGGCTCGAAATCGAGGAACGTGCCGCCTTCCTCGAAATGCTGGATGAATATCTTGCCGATGGTCTCGGTGGCGAGGGTGGAGGTGCCGATCGAGGTTGCCACGCCGACGACGGTGCCGACGCCAGGCGCCATCCTTGCCGCCGCGCCGGCGATCCCGGTCGCGATCGTGTAGGGCGTCCAGCCGCCGAAGAGGGCCGAGAGCAGCGACACCACCCGCACGCGCTCGAACGGCACCTCATAGAGCCGCGCCAGGCGAGAAACCATGCGCAGCTGCACGCCGCCGACCAGCGCCGCGTCGGCGAGTGGAATTGGCGCCGCCGCCGCGGCGATCGTCCATCTGCGATAGCGCGCCAGGATGTCGAGCGCGGCTTGGAGTCGCTGCTCGTCCTCGAGCGTCGGCGACTCGACCACCGCCAGCGCCCGTCCGGTCGCCGGGGCCGCAGCCGCCGATTCGGCCTCCGGCACCGGCGGAGCCGGAGATTCGCGCTGCTGCGGAGCGACCGCAGTCGCCGTACGCTTGATGTCGTCGAGGGTCGGGTTGCGCAGGCGCGGCAGCGTCTTGGTCATCGCGTCGGCTTCGCTCCCTTGGCGTCTGCGGCCATGATCGGACTCAGCTCTGCTTCGGCGTCACGCTGCCGCCCGCGATCTTGGCGCAGGTGCCGACAGGGACGTAAATCCAGGAATGCGGGTC
>JASHTP010000491.1 GCA_030040495.1 Alphaproteobacteria bacterium | reverse complement strand
CACCAGTTCCTGTCGCCCATGGCCAACCGGCGCGGCGACGCCTATGGCGGCTCCGAGCTCAACCGCATGCGCTTCGCCATCGAGGTGGTCGAGGCGGTGCGCGCCCACTGGCCGCAGGAGAAGCCGCTCTTCCTGCGCCTCTCGGTCGAGGACGATGCCGGCTGGGGGCCGGCGCAAAGCGTCGCTCTCGCCCGCCTGGTCAAGCCCAAGGGCGTCGACGTCATCGATTGCAGCTCCGGCGGCATGCTGGGGCGTCCGGTGGTGAGCGCCGGGCCGGTCGGCTACGGCTATCAGGTGCCTTATGCCGAGCGGCTGCGCCAGGAGGCGGAGATCATGAGCATGGCGGTCGGCCTCATCGTCCATGCCGACCAGGCCGAGCGCATCCTGCAGCGGCGCCAGGCCGATCTCGTCGCGCTGGCGCGCGAGATCCTCTACAACCCGAACTGGCCGATGGACGCGGCGCAGAAGCTCGGCATCGACCGGCGCTTCGAGCTGGTGCCGCCGCCCTACAGCTACTGGCTGTCGAAGCGCGCCGGCAGCGTCAAGGACATGACGCCCTCGACCTACGGCACCGGGCTCGGCACCGTCGAGTAGGCGCCCGGCTCAGTCGCGCCAGGAAGCGTCCTTGCGGTCGAGCTTGCGCAGCAGCCCCGGCCATTCCAGCAGGCCGTAGCGGCGGATGATCTTCGGATCGTACATGCCGATCGATTTCTGCACGATCTCCGGCGCCATCTGGTTGAGCGCGGTGTTGCACGCCATCGCCGCGAGCTGCGCCTGGCAGGAGCGCTCGAGCCCGTACATGGCGGTGAAGGCCTCGGCGATGGTCGCGCCCACCGTCAGCAGGCCGTGATTGCGCAGGATCATGTAGTTCTTGTCGCCGAGATCGCGCGCCAGCGCGTCGCGCTCGCCGGGATCGCGCTCCGGCCCGTTGAAATCGTGATAGGCGAGCCGCGAGCAGAAGCGCGTCGCCGTCTGGGTCAGCGGCAGCAGCCCGCATTTGAGCGCCGAGACCGCCATGCCGGCAATGGTGTGGGTGTGCATCGCGCCGCTGATGTCGGACCGCGCGCGATAGAGCGCGCTGTGGATGACGAACCCCGCCTGATGCAGCCCGTACTCGCCCTCGGGCTTGTAGATCACCGTGCCGTCGAGATCGACCTTGAGCAGCGATGAGGCGGTAACTTCGTCGAACAGCAGCCCGTGCGGGTTGAGCAGGAACTGGTCCGGCGCGTCGGGCACCCGCGCCGAGATGTGGGTGTAGATCATGTCCGACATGCCGTAGAGATCGCAGAGGCGATAGGCGGCGGCGAGATCGAGCCGCGCCTGCCATTCCGCCTCGCTGACGCGCGCGCCGAGCGGCGCGAGCCGCCGTACGGAAGAAGCCGTTCTGCTGGCCATGATGCGCTCCTGACGCGGGGCGACAGTCCGCCGCCGGCCGCTTTTCAGCCGTTTCCCGACCATCATGCGAGCAAAACCGGGCCGGCCGCAAGCGCCGGCAACCATCCGGCCGGGCGGCGCGCTTTTGTCAGCGTGGGCATGAGCGCCCCCGGAGCGCTCGGGCTCTCGCGCTTCGCCGACGCCGGCCCGACGACCCGCTTGCCGCGCATAGGACGGTGACAATTGTGTTGGAGACGCGACACCTCATCGGCGATAGTTCACGGGTCGGCCTTGGTAATTGCTCGCGAGTGCAGATCGATGGCAGACGCGCCCTCCGCGCCCGATCGACAACCGGCTTATGCGTCCGAGTCTCGTCGACCCGGGCGACCGCGCGATGCCGGCGCCGACTCCAACGAGGACAATTTGCCACGGATCGGGCTGGTCCGCCTCTCCATCCTCGCCTTCGTCGTCGGCATCGTCACCGGTCTGGGCGCCATCGGGTTCCGCGACTTGATCGGTCTCATCCACAATTTCCTGTTTCTCGGCCGCATCGCGGTCCGCTACGACGCCAATCTCTTCACCCCGCCCAGTCCCTGGGGCGCCTTCGTCGTCCTGGTGCCGGTCGTCGGCGCGCTGGGCGTGACTTTCCTGGTCACGAAATTCGCGCCCGAGGCGCGGGGCCACGGCGTGCCCGAGGTGATGGACGCGATCTACTACAAGGGCGGCATCATCCGGCCCGTCGTCGCCGTCGTGAAGTCGCTCGCCTCGGCGCTCGCCATCGGCAGCGGCGCCGCGGTCGGCCGCGAAGGGCCGATCATCCAGATCGGCTCGGCGCTCGGCTCGACGCTGGGCCAGATCGTGCGCATGCCGGCCGGCCAGCGCATCACCCTCGTCGCCGCCGGCGCCGGCGCCGGCATCGCCGCCACCTTCAACACGCCGATCGGCGGCGTCATGTTCGCGATCGAGCTGATGATGCCCGAGGTCAGCGTCCGCACCTTCCTGCCGGTGGCGATTGCGACCGGCACGGCGACCTTTATCGGACGCTTCTTCCTCGGCGAGCAGCCCGCCTTCTCCGTGCCGCCGCTGCCGCCGCTCAGCGTCGACGCGAGCGCCGCCGTCACCCTCCTGCTCTATGCCCTGCTCGGCGCGATCACCGGGCTGGCGGCGACGGGCTTCATCCGCGGGCTGCATCTTGCCGAAGATCTCTTCGACACCATCAAGGGCCGCTACATCCGGCACGTGCTCGGCATGCTGCTCGTCGGCGCCCTGATCTACGGGCTGTTCCGGAGCTTCGGACATTACTATGTGGAGGGCGTCGGCTACGCCACGGTCCAGGCGATCCTGCTCGGCCAATTGTCCGCCGCGGGGCTGCTGCTGCTGCTGTTTTTCTGCAAGGTGCTCGCCACCTCGCTGAGCCTGGGCTCGGGTTCCTCCGGCGGCATCTTCTCGCCCTCGCTGTTCATGGGCGCGACCATCGGCGGCGCGTTCGCGGCGTTCGTGTCGATGCTCCATCTGCCGCTCGCGATCAACATCCCGTCCTTTGCCATGGTCGGGATGGGCGCAATGGTCGGCGGCGGAACCGGTGCGGTGATGACCGCGGTGACGATGATCTTCGAGATGACGCGCGACTACGACATCGTCATGCCGATGATCCTGGCGGTGGCGATGAGCGTCGGCGTCCGCCGGCTGCTCTCGCGCGAGAACATCTACACGCTGAAGCTGCTGCGTCGCGGGCACGTCATACCGAAGGCGCTGCATGCGAACATGTTCCTCGTCCAAAAGGCCAGCGACGTGATGGACACGGACATCGTCGTGGCCCCCGCCGAGATGAGCTTCGACGCGCTTCTGTCGCTGCCCGAGAACCGGGGCAGGATGCGTCACGTGGTCGTGGCGCACGCCAACCGCATCTTCGGCGTGCTGCGCGTCAACACCGCGCTGCGCCGCGCGCAGACCGGGGTCACCCTGCGCGAGATCGCCAGCCGCAATTTCACCGTGGCGCGCGAGGACGACATCCTCTTCGACGTCATTCAGCGCCTATGGCGCAAGCAGGCGGTCATGGCGCTGGTGCTGCGCGGCAAAGGCGTGCCGCGGCCGGGGAAGGTCGCGGGCGTGATCACCAAGGAGCATGTCGCCGATTCCGTGGCGAGCAGCGTCAAGATATACCCGGCGTAAGGAGATCCGCCCGTCTTCCTGTCGCCGGCAGGCGAGGAGGTCACCATGGCCGTCCAGTGTCCGCCGCTAGCATGGCCGAGCGTCCTCGAGGAGAGCGGACCCGACGAAGATCCGTCGATCCTGCTGATGGGAACGGCGCGAATCGGCGCCACGCCGGTAGCGGTGGTGGCGATCCGGATCAATTCCAAATTCCGCGGAGCGCCCGACTACAAGGACACTCTGCCCGCCGCCGTCTACGAGACCGGCGCCCTCGAGACGATCCTGGAGGAACTCGAATATCTCACCGAGGAGTTCAGCGTGCTGACCGGCAGCGCCGAGCGCAGCGTGGTCGAATTGGATGGCGGTCCCTATGTGATGTGGGTCCTTCCCGCCAAATGAGACGGCCGCGACCGTCGATCGGCCGAGCCGACCGGCGGGGCGGCAAGCGGAGCGCGGGCCCAGCGAAAGCGCGTCAGGATCCCGTTATAGAACCGACACTGGGCGGCGACGCGCCGGCCAGCGGGCTCGCCGGGCGCGTCGTGCTCGACACCCTGCACCCGGGCGATGATCGTGTCGAAATTGGGCGCGGCATCGTCGAAGGCCCGTTCGCCGGTCAGGGTGACCGCGCCGGCGGGAAGCGCCTCTTGCACCAGCTCGGCGCAGCGGCCGGCAAGTTCGGCATCGCCCGGGGTGGTGCAGGCCGCGAGCAGCAGGCAGCAGCCCACCGCCGCCGGGAGCGGCGCCCGACGTCGGACCGGCGTCGCTCGCGGCGTGCGGCGACATGATTTCGGGCGGTGGGCGCAAGAGGCCGGCGGCGGCATGAGAAAGCCCTTCGGCGCGCGGTCGCCGTGGCGCCGACGAAGCGGTCGAAGAACCACGGCGTCTCGATGATCGAAAGCATGCCGCAGTGAAGATTACAGCGCGCCTGCGACCCCCTTAATTCCAAGACAGGCGGGTGGCCGAGCCGGTTGGCGCGCGGAAACGAGAACTCTCCGGCGATGGCGGCCGGAGAGTTTTGGGATGGTTGGTTGCGGGGAGAGGATTTGAACCTCTGACCTTCAGGTTATGAGCCTGACGAGCTACCGGGCTGCTCCACCCCGCGGTATCGGTTGACGGCGGACAGGGATCGGATGTGGGAGCGGGAGGGAGTTTTGCGAACGCTGCTGCCTGTCGAGTGCTGTCTGGTGTTTTCTGGGCCTGGCGGCGACCTACTCTTCCGCGTCTTGAGACGCAGTACCATCGGCGCTGAGGGTTTTCACGGCCGAGTTCGGGATGGGATCGGGTGTCTTTCCCCTCGCCATGACCACCAGGCCGAGGAAAGACCAGATGTCAGACGACAGGTATCGGGTATCAGGGATCGCAGGAGGAGTGTCTTCAAGCGGGGCTTGTCGCTGCGTGCGACGGGTACGCGACGATGGCTTGGGCCATCGCGCGGCAATCAAGCCGATCGAGCGATTAGTACCGGTTGGCGCGAGCGTTGCCGCTCTTGCACCTCCGGCCTATCGACGTGATGGTCTGTCACGGCTCTTGGGCGAGACCTGGTTTTGAGGGGGGCTTCCCGCTTAGATGCTTTCAGCGGTTATCCCGTCCGCACTTAGCTACCCGGCGATGCGGCAGGCGCCACAACCGGTACACCAGAGGTGCGTCCATCCCGGTCCTCTCGTACTAGGGACAGGTCCTCTCAAG
>JASHTP010000490.1 GCA_030040495.1 Alphaproteobacteria bacterium | reverse complement strand
CGGCGGCCGCTGCCGGACCGAAGCAAGCGTCTCGACAACTCGAGTTCGTGGCGTGGGAGGGGGGGCGTGCGGTTGTCGACGCGAAGGGTGGAAAAGGGTCCCGTCGCCCGTATTGAGGGCCTCGACGGCTGGTTCGCGACGAGGCGGCTCTCTTCCGTTCCGGCCGCGGCGCAACGCGTCCGCCGCACGGAAATGAGCGCGATCACCGATCTGATCCGCAAATTCTGCGTCGATCACCGGCCGATGGACGAAGGCGCAAGGTCGCTCGGCGCCACCGGCGTCGTCGCCCCGGGCGGCCAGACGCTCGGCGCTCCCGACAAGCTCACATTCGGCTACGACCCGCAATTCATGGAGACGGAAGCACAGCGCAAGGCGTGAAAAGCGCATTAAAGAAACATGGTGCCTGCGACGCCGATATCGTAAGAATGATGGCGCGGCAAGCACCTCGGCTCGGTTGACAGAACTAACAAATCACGAGGTAGAACATGAACCGTCGTACCTTTGCCAGCGCCTCGCGCCTGGCCCTTCTTGGCCTCGCCATCGCCGGCGTTGCGAGCGTGCCCGCGCGCGCCGACGACACCAAGGCGCCAGCCTCCTGGTGGAGCACCTTCAGTTGGTCGGGCTATGCCGATGGCGGCATCACCGCCAACCCCGACAGCCCCAACAACGGGATCGATTACGGCAATCTCTATGGCGACCGCGCCAATCTGCCGATGCTCAACCAGCTGTCGCTGATCGCAACCCGACCGACCGACCCGAAGGCGACCGGACCCGATTTCGGCTTCACCTTCCAGCCGATGTACGGCACCGACGCGCGCTACACGCACTTCTACAACGAATTCGATCGCTCGATTAACAGCCGCTACCAGTTCGACATCGTCGAGGCGGATGTGCTCGCGCACCTGCCCTATGTCGGCTCGGGCGGCACGGACATCAAGCTCGGCCAGTATCCGACGCCGATCGGCTACGAGGTCATCAATCCGACGCAAAATCCGCTCTACTCGCACTCCTACATCTACGAATTCGGCATTCCGATCAAGCACACGGGCGTTCTCACCACGACCCATGTCACGCCGCTGCTCGACATCTATCTCGGCCTCGATACCGGCAATCTCGACGATGTCGGCACCACCGGGATGGCGAACCGGACCTATGCGCACGAGCTCGGCGGCTTCGGCCTGAACCTGCTGGGCGGCAATCTGACGATCGTAGCCTTGACCCATGTCGGACCGGAAAACCCGGCTTCCGGCCCCAACCGGGTGCCCTTTGCCGATTCGACCAACCGCTACTTCAACGACGTGGTGGTCACCTACAAGTATAACGACAGTCTGAGCTTCGCGACCGAGCTCAACTACGTGAAGGACGACATCACGCTCGCCAACGGCTCCAATCCCGATGCGTACGGCTTCGCGCAATACGTGACCTACACCATCAACGACATGTTCACCTTCCAGGGCCGAGGCGAGGTCTGGCGCGACAATAACGGCTTCTTCGCCGCCGCCTTCCCGGCCAATTTCGACTTCACCGATGCCGGACGAGGCCTCGCCAACACCGCCTACAACGCCGGCAAGGCGACCTACTCGGAAGTCACGCTGGGCATCAACTTCACCCCGCCCGGCGTCCCCGACATGTTCAAGGGCGCGAAGATCCGGCCCGAGATCCGTTGGGACCATGCCGACCAGGCGAAGCCGTTCGACGACCAGACGAGGAACAGTCAGGTCACGCTGGCGGCGGACCTCATCCTGCCCTTCTGAGCGCAGGGGGCGACGGGGCTCGACGACGAGGCGGGCCTCGTTACCGCGCCAGCGCCGCCGCGTCGCTCACCGCGAGATCACCGCCTCGATGAGCCGCGGGCCGCGGCCTGTCATGGCGGAGGAGAATTGCGCGGCGAACTCCTCGGCGGTCGCGGCGCGCGACGCCTCGACGCCCATCCCGCGGGCGAGGCTCACCCAGTCGAGCGCGGGATCGTGCAGATCGAGCATCGAGAGCGCCTTCGGCCCGCGCTCGGCGCCGACGCGTTTCAGCTCGACATTGAGGATGACGTAGGAGCGGTTGGCGAAGATGACGGTGGTGACGTCGAGCCGCTCGCGCGCCTGCGTCCAGAGCGCCTGCACCGTATACATGGCGCCGCCATCGCCTTGCAGAGCGACCACCTTGCGGTCGGGACAGGCGACCGCCGCGCCGGTCGCCACCGGCAAGCCCTGGCCGATCGAGCCGCCGGTGAGCGACAGGTAATCGTGCGGCGCGGCGTTGGCGGTGAAGAAGGCGACGCCGAGCACCGCCGTCCCCGCTTCTTCGGACAGGATGGCGTTCTCCGGCAGGTAGTGCCCGATCGCCTGGCCTGCGGTCATCACGTTGAGCGGGCCGGTCGGCGAATCCGGCTTCTTCAGCTCGGCGCGATGCGCGGGAACGGGCGGCGCGCCGATCGCGTCGGCGATCCACTCGAGCGCCGCGACGCCGTCCTCATGCGCCTCAGCCAAGTAGAGAATCCGGCAGCCTTCCGGCGTGCACCAGCTGGGCTTGCCGGGATAGGCGAAGAACGACACCGGCGGGCGCGTGCCGACAAGGACGAGAAGCTCGGTATCCTTCAGGAACTCGACGATCTGCTCGGCGAAATAGGGGATCCGTTCCAGCGCCACGCGCCCGGC
>JASHTP010000489.1 GCA_030040495.1 Alphaproteobacteria bacterium | reverse complement strand
CGGCAATGGCGAAGGCGGTCGACGAGCACTGGCCGGGGCCGCTTTCCGGCCTCGTCATCACCCGCTATGGCCATGGCGTGCCGTGTCGGCGCATCGAGGTGGTCGAGGCAAGCCATCCGGTGCCGGACGCCGCCGGCAGGCGCGCCGCCGAACGCATCCTCGACAGCGTGCGCGGGCTCGGCGCGGACGATCTCGTGCTCTTCCTCGCCTCGGGCGGCGGCTCGGCGCTGATGGCGCTGCCGGCGCCCGGCCTCAGCCTCGACGACAAGCGCGCCGTGACGCGGGCGCTGCTCAAGAGCGGCGCAACCATCGGCGAGATCAACTGCGTGCGCAAGCACCTCTCCGCCATCAAGGGCGGCCGGCTCGCCGCCGCCGCGGCGCCGGCTCAGGTGGTGACGCTCGCCATTTCCGACGTCCCCGGCGACGACCCGGCGGTGATCGCCTCGGGCCCGACCGTGCCCGATCCTTCCACCTTCGCCCAGGCGCGCGCCATCCTCGCCAAATACGGGATCGCGCCACCGCCCGCCGTCGCCGCGCATCTTGCCGCTGCCGCCGAGGAGAGCCCGAAGCCCGGCGATCCCCGTCTCGCCCGCAACGAATTCATGCTGGTCGCCACGCCGCAGCAGGCGCTGCTCGCCGCGGCCGATGTCGCGCGCCGCGCCGGCGTCACGCCGCTAGTGCTGGCGGACGCCATCGAGGGCGAGGCGCGCGAGGTGGCGCTGGTGCATGCGGGGATCGCGCGCCAGGCGGCGGCGGGGAAGCTCCTGGTCGGCGCGCGCGCGCTGGACCTGCCGGCGGTCCTGCTGTCGGGCGGCGAGACGACGGTGACGGTACGCGGCCAAGGCCGCGGCGGGCGCAACGCCGAGTTCCTGCTGGCGCTGGCGGTGGCGCTCGACGGCCACGAGGCGATCCATGCGCTCGCCGCCGACACCGACGGCATCGACGGCACCGAGGACAATGCCGGCGCGCTCTACGGGCCGGACACCTCGGCGCGCGCCGCCGCCGCCGGCGTCGATCTGCGCGCGCGGCTCGCCGACAATGACGGCTATGGCGCGTTTGAGGCGCTGGGCGACCTGGTCGTCACCGGACCGACGCTGACGAATGTTAACGATTTCCGCGCGATCCTGGTGCTGGGAGCCGGATCGCCGGCCCGGAGGAAGGGATAGGAACGCGAGATGCGCCGTCAACGCAGCGCCAAGATCGTCGCCACGCTCGGCCCGGCCAGCTCCGCGCCCGAGACCATCGCCGCGCTCTTCCACGCCGGCGTCGACGTCTTCCGCCTCAATTTCAGCCATGGCGAGCGCAGCGACCACCAGGCGCGCATCAAGGCGATCCGCGCGCTCGAAAAGGAGACGCACCGGCCGATCGGCATCCTCGCCGACCTGCAGGGGCCGAAGCTCCGGCTCGGCACCTTCGCCGAAGGCAAGGTGCGGCTCAAACCGGGCGCGCATTTCCGCCTCGATCTCGACCGCAAGGCGGGCGATGCGAAGCGCGCCCCGCTGCCCCATCCCGAGATCTTCGCCGCGCTCGAGCCCGGCACCGAGCTGCTGCTCAACGACGGCAACGTCCGGCTCAAGGTCGAATCCTGCGGCGACCATTTCGCCGAGACGCTGGTGGTCGACGGCGGCGAACTCTCCGACCGCAAGGGCGTCAACGTGCCCAATGCCGTGCTGCCGCTCGCGGCGCTCACCGAGAAGGACCGCGCCGATCTCGCCTTCGCCCTCGAGGCCGGCGCCGACTGGATCGCGCTCTCCTTCGTGCAGCGCCCCGAGGACGTGGCCGAAGCGCGCAAGCTGGTGGCCAACCGCGCCGGCATCATGGTGAAGCTGGAGAAGCCGGCGGCGGTGCGCCGCCTCGGCGAGATCGTCGAGCTCTGCGACGCGCTGATGGTGGCGCGCGGCGATCTCGGCGTCGAGATGCCGCCCGAGGACGTGCCGCCGATTCAGCGCCAGGTCGTCCATGCCTGCCGCCTCGCCGGCAAGCCGGTGATCGTCGCGACGCAGATGCTGGAATCGATGGTGCACGCGCCGGTGCCGACGCGCGCCGAGGCCTCGGACGTGGCGACGGCGATCTATGAAGGCGCCGACGCGGTGATGCTCTCGGCCGAATCGGCGGCGGGCGACTTTCCGCTCGAAGCGGTGACGATGATGGACCGCATCGTCCGCCGCGTGCAGGCCGACCCGCTCTACCATGCCGCCCTCCATGCCGACAGCAGCGCCGAGCCGGAGCATACGCCGTCCGACGCGATCAGCGCCGCAGCGCGCCAGGTGGCGCACACCATCGGCGCCGCCGCCATCTGCTCCTACACCACCTCGGGCGCCACCGCGCTGCGCGCGGCGCGCGAGCGCCCGGACGCGCCGATCCTGGTGCTGACCTCGAACCTGCAGACGGCTCGCCGGCTGGCGCTGGTCTGGGGGTTGCACTGCGTCCATGCGCGCGACGTCACCAGCTTTTCCGACATGGTGCACCGCGCCACGCGCACCGCCCATCGCGAGGGCTTCGCCGAGCGCGGCCAACGCATCGTCATCACCGCCGGCGTGCCCTTCGGCACCCCCGGCGCCACCAACGTCCTCCACATCGCCTGGGTCGAGGGCTGAAACAGGCCCGTTCCGCCCGGCCTCAGCGGCCGCTGTTCAGCGCGCTCGATGCGTTATATTATAACAATCATCGAACCCGGAGGTGAGGCGGATGGTCCGTTCGCGCGCGTCGGCGGTGACGCCGTTCCAGACCGCGAGCCACGATCACGACAATTGCGTCGAAACCGCGCTCGACCGCGCGGCGCAGCTCTGCGCCGCGCGCGGCGCCCGGCTCACCGAGCTGCGCCGGCAGGTGCTGCGGCTGGTCTGGGGCGGCCATGAGCCGGTGGGCGCCTACGCCGTGCTCGAATCGCTCAAGCGCTCGCATCCCGGCGCGGCGCCGCCGACGGTCTATCGCGCGCTCGACTTCCTGATCGAGCACGGGCTCATCCACCGCATCGAATCGCTCAACGCCTATGTCGGCTGCTCGCGGCCGGAGCGGCCGCATGTCAGCCAGTTCCTCATCTGCGGCAAGTGTGGCGCCGCCGCCGAGCTCGACGACCCCGCCATCGCCCGCGCCGTGCTGCGCCGCGCGGCCGAGCTGGGCTTCGTCGTCGAGCAGCAGACCATCGAGCTGAGCGGGCTCTGCCCGCGCTGCCGGGCGCGGCCGGACGCCTGAGCAGGGTCGGACGCGCCCCGCCGTGACCCCGCCGCCTTCGCAGCGGACGCCGCGCGTGTCGCTCGCCGTGCTCGCCGCCATCTTCGCCAAGATCGGGCTGATGAGCTTCGGCGGCGCGCTGTCGGGCTGGATGTATCGCGAGATCGTGCAGCGCCGGCAGTGGCTCGGCGAGGAGGAATTCCTGAGCGGGTTGGCGCTGGGCCAGATCATGCCGGGCGCCAATGTGGCGAACCTGTCGCTGTTCATCGGCCAGCGGCTGCGCGGCGGCGCCGGGGCGCTGGCGGCGCTCACCGGCATGCTGCTGCCGCCGATGGTGCTGGTGGTGCTGCTGGCGGCTGCCTATCTGCGGCTTGGCGACATCGCCTGGCTGCACCGGCTGGTGGGCGGCGTCGCCGCGGCGGCGATCGGCCTCACCGCCATGGTCGGCATCCGCGCCACGCGCCGCGTCGAGCGCCGCCCTGCGCCCGTGGCGGTGCTGATCGCCATCTTCCTGGCGGTGGGCGTGCTGCGCTGGCCGATGGTGCCGGTGGTGCTCGTGGTGACGCCGGCGAGCCTCGCCCTCGCCTTTCTCGCCGCGAGGCGCCGGGATGCGTGAGGATCCGCTGCTCGCCCTGGTGCTCGTCTTCGTGCCGCTGTCGCTGCTCTCGGTCGGCGGCGGACCCAGCATCCTCGCCGGCATCGAGAACGCGGTGACGGCGCGCCATTGGATGAGCGAGCGCGACTTCCTCGACCTCTTCGCCATTGCGCGCGCCGCGCCCGGACCGGGCGTGCTGCTGGCGACGCTGATCGGCTGGAAGGTCGCGGGCATCGCCGGCGCGATCGTCGCCTCGCTGGCGCTCTTCGTCCCCTCCTCCCTCCTCTATTACGCCATCGCGCGGCACTGGAACGCGCATCGCGGCAAGCTCTGGCACGGCGCGCTCGAGCGCGGCCTCGCCCCGGTCGCCGCCGCGCTCATCCTCGCGGGCTCGCTCGTCATCCTGCGCGCCACCGGCACCAGCCCCGCGCTCTGGGCGATCGCCGCGGCCTCGACCGCGATCCTGCTGTGGCGGCCCAAGCTCAACCCGCTCTGGGTGCTCGCCGCCGGCGGGATCGTCGCAATGCTGCTGGGCGGGAGCTAGCAGCCTATCTCCGCGGCAGATGGCGGCGATCACAAACGCCCGCTTGATGCGGCCGGGGCGGGAGCGTCAAATCCTGCGCATGACCGATACGCATCCTGCTCTCGCCCGCGCCCGGGCCTTCTGCGACCGGCTCGGCCTCCGTGTGCCGATTCTGCTGGCGCCCATGGCGGGCGCCTGCCCCCCTTCGCTCTCGATCGCCGTCGCCAACGCCGGCGGCCTCGGCGCGTGCAGCGCCTTGTTGATGGCGCGCGATTCCATCCTGCGCTGGGCGGCAGATTTCCGCGGCGGCGGCAGCGGCGCATTCCAGCTGAACTTGTGGGTGCCGGACCCGGCGCCGAAACGCGATGCGGCGCACGAGGCGGAGCTGCGCGCCTTTCTCGCGCACTGGGGTCCCGAGCCGCCGCCGGAGGCCGGGGACGCGACGCCGCCGGATTTCGGCGCGCAGTGCGAGGCGGTGCTCGAAGCGGCGCCGCCGATCGTATCCTCCGTCATGGGCCTTTACCCGCCCGCCTTCGTCGCGCGCCTCAAGGCTCGAAACATCCTCTGGTTCGCCAACGTGTCGACGGTCGCGGAAGCCCGTGCGGCCGAGGCCGCCGGCGCCGACGTGATCGTGGCGCAAGGCATGGAGGCCGGCGGTCACAGAGGCTGCTTCGACGCGGCGAGCGCCGAGCGCCAGATGGTCGGACTGTTCGCCCTGTTGCCGGCCGTCGTGGACACGGTGCGCCTACCGGTCGTCGCGACCGGCGGCATCGCCGATGGACGCGGCGTCGCGGCGGCGCTCCTTCTCGGCGCGAGCGCCGCGCAGATCGGCACCGGATTTCTCCGCTGCCCGGAAGCGCAAATCCATCCGGCCTGGGCCGACGCGCTCGCCGGCACGCCGCCGGAAGGCACCCTCGTCAGCCGCGTCTTCAGCGGCCGCGCCGGCCGCAGCATCGCCACCGATTACGTTCGCGCGGCGACGAGCGCGAGCACGCCCCGGCCTGCGCCCTATCCGGTGCAGCGCGGTTTGACCGCGGCCCTGCGGACGGCGGCCGGCAAGGCCGGCGACATCCAGCGCATGCAGGCCTGGGCCGGCCAGTCCGCCGCCCTGGCGCGCCCGGACCCGGCCGGCATGCTCGTGCAGCGCCTATGGCAGGACGCGGCGGCCACGCTGCTGGGCGGCGCGTAACGCCGGCAATCGCCGGCGCGCGATACCGCCTTCGCTGCGGCGGCGCCCGCGGCTTGAGCTAGATCAAAGCCCCGCCGCCGCAATCGGCGCAGCGTCGAGCCACGACAGTTCCGGAGGAACGCCATGGCCGATGCCGCGAGGGCGTCTGCGAAGTCCGTCGCGTTGCGGCCGAAGCAGGCCGGCCTGTGGCTCGCGCTCATCACTCTCGTCGCGATCATGCTGCTGCCGGAGCCGGCGGGATTGCCGGTCGCGGGCCAGCGCATGCTGGCGGTCTTCGGCTTCGCCGTCGTCGTCTGGGTGACGGAAGCGCTCGACTACGCGGTGAGCGCTGCGGTGATCGCGGCGCTGATCGCCGTCCTCCTCGGCACGGCGCCGAACGTCGCCGATCCGAAGCTGCTGCTCGGCACCGCCGCCGGCCTCGCCATGGCGATGAGCGGCTTCGCCAACACCGCCTTGACCCTGGTCGCCGCCGCGCTCTTCCTCGCCGCGGCGATGACCATCACCGGGCTCGACCGGCGCGTCGCCCTCTTCGTGCTGTCGAAGGTCGGCACGCGCACCAGCCATGTGGTCGTCGGCGCCATCCTGGTCTCCACCCTGCTCGCCTTCCTGGTGCCGAGCGCCACCGCCCGCGCCGCCGCGGTCGTTCCGATCATGCTGGGCGTGATCGCCGCCTTCCGCATGCCCAAGACCAGCCGCTTCGCCGGCCTGGTCATGATCACCACGGTGCAGGCGGTGAGCATCTGGAATGTCGGCATCAAGACCGCCGCCGCGCAGAACATGGTCGCCGTGGGATTCATCCAGAAGCTGCTCGGCAGCGACATCACCTGGATCGCCTGGCTGATCGCCGCGGCACCGTTCTCGATCGCGCTCTCGGTCGCGCTCTACGTCATCATGATGGTGATGATGCCGCCCGAGACCAGGGAACTCGCCGGCGGCCGGACGAGCGTGGCGCAGGCGCTGGCCGAGCTCGGGCCGATGACCGGGGCGGAGCGGCGGCTGCTGGCGGTCTCGCTGACCCTGCTGGCATTCTGGGCGACCGAGGGCATCCTGCACCGCTACGACAGCTCGACGACGACGACGGTCGCGGTGGCGCTGCTCTTCCTGCCCGGCATCGGCGTGATGGATTGGAAGAAGGCGAACGCGCTCATCCCGTGGGGCACGATCCTGCTCTTCGGCGTCGGCATCAGCCTCGGCACGGCGCTGCTCGCGACGCGGGCGGCGAGCTGGCTCGCCGGCATCATCGTCGCCTGGTTCGGGCTCGACCATCTCGGCGCGCCGGCGATCCTGGCGGTGATGGCGGCGTTCCTGATCGTGATCCATCTCGGCTTCGCCAGCGCCACCGCGCTCGCCTCGTCGATGATCCCGATCGTCATCGCCGTGCTGCAGAAGGTCCAGACGCCGGGCATCAGCGTCATCGGCCTGACGCTGCTGCTGCAATTCGTGGTGAGCTTCGGCTTCATCCTGCCGGTCAATTCGCCGCAGGGCATGGTGGCCTACGGCACCGAGACCTTCGCCGCGCGCGACTTCATCCGCACCGGCCTCGCTCTCACCGTCGTCGCCTATCTGCTGACGCTGCTCTTCAGCGTCACCTACTGGCGCTGGCTCGGCTACGTCTGAGGCCCCTCGCCTCGCCCGGACCCGTCCTCAGGCAATCTCGTAGACGGCGACGCCGTCCGTGACGCCGCGGATCAGCTCGCTGCGGGCGACCGGCGTCAGGCCGTTGCTGCGCAGCAGGGCGTCCGACTGGGGATCCTTGATCACCGAGCTGCTCGCCAGGATCGAGCGCGAGGCCGCGAGATGCTGGACCCGGGAAGCGATGTTGACCGTCTGGCCGAAATAGTCCTGGCGGTCGTTGAGCACGACGGCGAGGCACGGCCCCTCGTGGATGCCGATCTTCAACAGCAGATCCTCGCTTTGGCGCTCCGCATTGAGGCCGCGCATGGCCTCGCGCATGCGCAGCGCCGCGGCGAGCGCCCGGTCGGGCGTCGGGAAAGTGGCCATCACCGCGTCGCCGATGGTCTTCACCACCGCGCCGGCCTCGGCGGCGACGATGTCGGTGAGCGCGCGGAAATGCGCCTTGACGAGCTCGAAGGCGGCAAGGTCGCCGACCCGATCGTAAAGCTCGGTCGAGCCCTTGAGGTCGGTGAAGAGAAAAGTGAGGCTGGTGATCTTGAGGCGCTGATCGACATCGAGCGTGTCGGTTCGGAAGATGTCGCGAAACACCTGGTTGGTGAGCAGCCGCTTCGCCGTCACGAACGGGCGGCGCCGGCCGAGGAGCGCGTGCAGCTTGTCGCCGGCGACCCAGAGGGTCGGCAGCACGCGCTGCGCGGTGCGGTTCTCGAGCGTCACGCGCAAGGGCCCGGGACGCAGCGTCACGGTTCCGGTCGGCGCGCGAACCTGATTCAGCACGAACGACAGATTCTGCCGCTCGCGGGTCGGCTCGCCTTTGACGTCGAGGAACTGCGTTCCGTGGGTGACGGGATCGAAGAGGATGACGAATTCCGCCGGCAGCGTCAGCGACACGATGGCCTTCTCGCCCGCCGGCAATTCGAGCGACTCGAGCGTGATCTCGTCGAGCAGGCCCTCGACGTTGTCCGGCAGATCGATGCCCGAGCCCCAGAAGATCTGCCGGAGATAGTCGGCGATGGCGAGATTCGCCGGCTGATGGGCGGCGATGCGACGCACCCGCGGATTGACGGTGAACGTAACCTCGATCACGTCGTCGAGCGTAGGCTCGTAGCCCGCCGCGCAAAGCGCGCAGTCATACTCGGTCCGGTCGATGCTCTTGAGCGTGGTGCTCGCGTCGAGGACGCCGCCGCAGCCCGGGCACAGCACGTTCCACGACAGCTCGAAGAGGCCGATGCGGCTGGCGTGGAGAAAGGCGGCCAGCGCCCGCTCCTCCGCAAGCCCGCTCTTGGCGGCGAATGCCAGGACGTTGATCCGGCAAAGTTCGTAATCGGCGCCGGCCTCGACCAGCCGCTGGATCGCTTGCGCCTCTGTCGCGCCGGCCGATTGCCGCAGCACGGCGAACATCGCTTGGGTTTCGCTCATGGCAGATACTTAGGGAACCGCGCGAATTCATCAAGCGCCCAAAGCGGCGGCGCCTAGCGCGCCAGCGCCAGCGCCACCAGCTCCTCGACGCGCTCGAACAGCGGCAGCGCCTGCGCCTTCAGCTCCGCCGGCGTCGCCCAGAGCAGCGCGCTCGCGTCCTCGATCGGCTCGCCCTCGCCCTGGCGCCAGTCGAGCAGCACCGCGACCAGCGAGAAATGCGCCTTGACCCGGCCGTCATCGTCGCGGCGGATGGCGTCGAAGGCGCCGAGCACCGCCACCGGCTCGGCCGCGATGCCGGTCTCCTCCAGCAGCTCGCGCCGGGCGCAGGCGAAGAGCGTCTCGCCCAGCTCCTGCTTGCCGCCGGGAAAGCCCCAGCGGCCGATCCCCGGCGGTACCGAGCGCTGCGCCAGCAGCACCCGCTCGCCGCGGCGCACCACGGCGAGGCAGCCCAGCATCGGCCGGTCGGGATAGAGCCGGTCGGCGCCCTTGCTCACGGCTCGACTTGCGCCGCCTGTCCTTCCACCACCTTGTAGATCTCGCCGCCCTGCTCGAGGAACTCCTGCGACTTCCCTGCCATGCCGGCCCGGGCGTAGTCGCGCACCTCCTGCGAGATCTTCATCGAGCAGAATTTGGGCCCGCACATCGAGCAGAAATGCGCCAGCTTGGCGCCTTCGGCCGGCAAGGTCTGGTCGTGGAACTTCTCCGCCGTCTCCGGGTCGAGCGACAGGTTGAACTGGTCGCGCCAGCGGAACTCGAAGCGCGCCCGCGACAGCGCGTCGTCC
>JASHTP010000037.1 GCA_030040495.1 Alphaproteobacteria bacterium | reverse complement strand
AACCAGACCGAGTTCACCCGCGAGGGCAAGCGCGCCATCCTCGAGCGCCTCACCGTCGCCGAGATGCTCGAGCGCTTCCTCGATCGCCGCTACACCGGCACCAAGCGCTTCGGCCTCGAAGGCGCCGAATCCCTCATCCCGGCGCTGGAGCAGGTGATCAAGCGCGGCGGCCAGCTCGGCATGAAGGAGCTGGTGCTGGGCATGCCGCATCGCGGCCGGCTCAACGTGCTCACCAACGTCATGGGCAAGCCCTTCGCCGCGCTCTTCGCGGAGTTCCAGGGCAATCCCGCCAATCCCGAGGACGTGCAGGGCTCGGGCGACGTCAAATACCATCTCGGCACCTCGACCGACCGCGAGTTCGACGCCAACCGCGTGCATCTCTCGCTCACCGCCAACCCGTCCCATCTCGAGGCGGTGAACCCGGTGGTGCTCGGCAAGGTCCGCGCCAAGCAGCGCCAGCGCGGCGACAGCGCGCGCGACGAGGTGGTGGGGCTGCTGATGCATGGCGACGCAGCCTTTGCCGGCCAGGGGCTGGTGGCGGAATCGCTGGAGCTCTCCGAGCTCAAGGGCTATCGCACCGGCGGCACCATCCATGTCGTGGTCAACAACCAGATCGGCTTCACCACCAGCCCGTCCTATGCGCGCTCGAGCCCCTACCCCTCCGACGTCGCCAAGATCATCCAGGCGCCGATCTTCCACGTGAACGGCGACGATCCCGAGGCGGTGGTGCATGTCGCGCGCATCGCCACCGAGTTCCGCCACCGGTTCAAGAAGGACGTCATCGTCGACATCTTCTGCTACCGCCGCCACGGCCACAACGAGACCGACGAGCCCGCCTTCACCCAGCCGATCATGTACCGCACCATCGCCGAGCATCCGACGACGCGCCAGCTCTATGCCCAGCGCCTCGCCGCCGAAGGCCTGGTGAGCGAAGGCGAATCGGACGCCATGGTCAGCGACTTCGTGGCCCATCTCGACGGCCAGTTCGAGGCGGCGAAGAGCTACCGTCCGAACAAGGCCGACTGGCTCGAAGGCGCCTGGAGCGGCTTGAAGGTCGCCTCGGGCGACGCGCGCCGCGGCGAGACGGCGGTGGCGATCGAGCGCCTGAAGGAGGTCGGCCACGCCCTCGTCACCGTGCCGCCGGGCTTCAACCTCAACCGCAAGATCGCGCGCCAGCTCGAAGCCAAGAAGAAGGCGATCGAGAGCGGCGAGGGCGTCGACTGGGCGACCGCCGAGGCGCTCGCCTTCGGCACGCTCTGCGCCGAAGGCACTCATGTGCGCTTCACCGGCCAGGATTCCGGCCGCGGCACCTTCTCGCAGCGCCACGCGGTGCTGGTCGACCAGCAGACCGAAGAGCGCTTCGTGCCGATCAACCATGTGCGCGAAGGGCAGGCGCAGTTCGAGATCATCGACAGCCCGCTTTCCGAAGCGGCGGTGCTCGGCTTCGAGTACGGCTACAGCCTCGCCGACCCGCACGCGCTGGTGCTGTGGGAGGCGCAGTTCGGCGACTTCGTCAACGGCGCCCAGGTCATCATCGACCAGTTCATCAGCTCGGGCGAGGCGAAGTGGCTGCGCATGTCGGGCCTGGTGCTGCTGCTGCCGCACGGCTATGAGGGGCAGGGGCCGGAGCATTCCTCGGCGCGGCTCGAGCGCTTCCTCCAGCTCTGCGGCGAGGACAATCTCCAGGTCTGCAACCTCACCACCGCGGCGAACTATTTCCACGCGCTGCGCCGGCAGATGCGGCGCGACTTCCGCAAGCCGCTCGTGATCATGACGCCGAAATCGCTGCTGCGCCATCCCGAGGTGCCGTCGGGACTCGCCGAGATGGGGCCGGGCACCTTCTTCCGCCGCACCATCGACGAGCCCGATCCGCTGCTCCCCGACGACAAGGTGAAGCGCGTCGTGCTGTGCGCCGGCAAGGTCTATTACGATCTGCGCCAGGCGCGGCGCGAGCGCAAGATCCACGACGTCGCCATCGTCCGCGTCGAGCAGCTGCATCCCTTCCCGGCCAAGGCGCTGGCGGAGTCGATCGGCCGCTACCGCCATGCCGATGTTGTCTGGTGCCAGGAGGAGCCGCAGAATATGGGCGCCTGGAGCTTCCTCGACCGGCGCATCGAGCACGTGCTGGTGGAGCTCGGCGGCAAGGCGCGCCGCGCGCGCTACATCGGCCGGCCCGAAGCGGCGGCGACGGCGACCGGCCTGCTCAAGCGGCACAATGCCGAGCAGGCGAGGCTGGTGGACGAGGCGCTGGCGATCACCTGAACGGACGGAGCGGGGACGAGCATGGCGACCGAGATCAAAGTGCCCGCGCTGGGCGAGTCCGTGAACGAGGCGACCGTCGCGCGCTGGCTCAAGAAGGTCGGCGACGCCGTCGCCATGGACGACCCGCTGGTCGAGCTCGAAACCGACAAGGTGACGCTCGAGGTGAACGCGCCTTCCGCCGGCACGCTCGCCGAGATCGCGGCGCCCGAAGGCGCCAACGTCGCGGTGGGGGCGGTGCTCGGCCGCATCGGCGACGGCGCGGCG
>JASHTP010000488.1 GCA_030040495.1 Alphaproteobacteria bacterium | reverse complement strand
GACCAAGTCGGTGCAGACCGCGACCGAAGGCGCGGCGGCGGTGGCGCGGCGGCAGGCCGAGATCCTCGGCGCCGCCCTCGATCAGGCCAAGACGATGATCCGCGAGATGACGGTGCCGGGAAGCCCCAGGGAAACCGTCGCCAAGCAGGCTGAATTCGCCAAGAAGGCGTTCGAGACCGCGGTCGCCAACGCGCGCGAGCTGGCCACGATGGTCGAAGCGTCGAACCGCGAGGCGTTCGAAATCATCCGCCGGCGGACCAGCGAGACGCTCGACGAAATCCGCAAATCGGTGCTGAAGAAATAGCCGGACGAGCCGACCGCGGAGCGCGCGCCGGCAAAGACGGGCGCTCGCCCGGCGCGGATGAGAGACGCCGCGCAGCGGCGGGTGCGAGACGGCCGCCGTGATCGTCCATGCCGTGGCGTCGGCCTTCGGCCGCGCCTCTTCCGCGGGGGCGCCGCTCGTTGACGTGGATCAAGGCGGCGACGGAACGGGCGCAGCAGCATTGGGCGGTTGGCGAGTTCGGAGGCAAGGCTTCGATGACGCAGCCACACGACACGATCGAGGCGGTCCGGCGGGCCTTGCGCAGCGAGGCGCGGATCGACCTGCCGCACCATCCGATCCGACTGGCGCTTGCCGAAGGCGATCTCGTCATCGAGGGCGAGGTCGCCGACGTCGCGGCGAAGAAGCTTGCCCTCGAGCGGGCCGCCGCGGTCGCCGACGTGCGCGGCATCGTCGACCGGCTTCGCGTCGCCCCTGCCGAGCGCCTGGCGGACGGCGCGATCCGCGACCACGTGCGCGACGCGCTCGTCGAGGAGCCGGCGCTCGAGTCCTGCTCGATCCGCGTCTCGGTCAAAAATCATTGGGAACCGGTCCGCGTCGTCGACGGCGCGACCGCGACCGTCGATATCAGCGTCGAGGACGGCGTCGTCCTGCTCGACGGCAGCGTGCCCGGGCTGGGCATGAAGCGGCTGGCGGGCGTTCTCGCCTGGTGGGTGCCGGGAAGCCGCGACGTGATCAACGGGCTGGCAGTGACGCCGCCGGAAGAGGACAATGACGACGAGGTCTCCGACGCCGTCCGGCTGGCGCTCGAAAAGGATCCGCTGGTCGATCCGGCCCAAATCCGCGTCGCCACGCGCAACGCGGTCGTCACCCTGGACGGCCAGGTGCCGACCGATTCCGAGCGCGAGGCGGCGGAGTTCGACGCCTGGTACGTGTTCGGCGTCGACAAGGTCGTCAACCGGCTGCAGGTTCGCGCCTGAGGGTGCTCCGCGGCGCAGGCGGCGGTCGACAGGGGCGCAGGCGGCCGTCAGTCCGCTCCGAGGAACGGGTGGCGCCGGAGCTCGTCGCGCGTCCAAAGCGACATGCCGGCCCGCCCGTCGATGGTCTCGATCTGGATGACGGCGTCCGGATCGGCGAAGTCGATCCGGCCGGCCTCGGGCAGGGCCGCCAGCAACGCCTCGTCGAGAAACCGCTCTTCCCGCGGCGTCGACAGCACGCCTTTGAAGCCGCGGCGATGCAGCCGCACGTGAAAGCGCTTGCCGCCGAGCTTCGGCGCCCAGCCGAGCGCAATGGCGCGCGCCCGCGTTTCGAACTCCTCGGCACTGGTGAAATCGAAGGTCTGCTGCGCCGGCACGACATGCGAGACGAAATTGAGGAAGCCGGGATTGGCGGCCACGGAAGCGGCGAAATCGGTTAGGAAGGCGTCGGCGCTCGCAACCTTCATGCCGAGCACGTTGTAATAGGCGGTGCGCCGCACCTTCCCCCAGTGACCGAGGAGCCGCACCGCCTCGCGGAAACTCTGCTCGGCGAGCGTGACCACGACGTTCCAATCGGCCGGCGAGGGGGCGAGCGACGGGCTCACGGGCCGGCGCGTCAGATCGAGGGTTCCAGCACGCCGGCCGGACCTTCCGCTTCGTAGCGCCGGTCGTCGATGCGCTCGGCCTTGACCAGCGCCGCGCGCTTCCAGGGCGGGAACTTCGCGCCGCCGCGCGGGCCGAAACGGGTCTTGACGTCGAAGGCCTTGGCGGCCGTGGCGCGCGCATCGGACTCATCCCGCGCCCGCACGATGGCCAAGCCGCGGTGCGCGCTGGCCTCCCAGCTGGGATCGCTCAGGTCGAGCGGCGTCAGCTTCCAAATCGGCATGGCTTCCTCCAGACGACGCGGGTCGGCAAGCGGCCGGGACACTCGGCCGCCATCCTGGCCGCCGGCTGGGATGATTGTCCTTGATTCAGGTCAAGGTCGGCGGCACGCCGATTTGCGATGGTGACCACGGTGCGCGGGCGCGCCAGGCGCGCCGCGCCGTCCATAGGGGAGGTAGCATGGCATCGCGCAGCACGCCTCGGCCCCTGCCGCGGAGCGGCCGGCGTCGATGGGGTCGCGCCCAGATCGACGCGCCCCAGGATCCCTACAAGGCGATGACGAAGTCGCACGAGCCCGCGGTCTGCCCGCAATGCGGCGCCGTCTACCATGAAGGGCGCTGGCATTGGTCGGCCCGTCCCGCCGATGCCCGGGAGGAGCTCTGCCAGGCCTGTCATCGGATCAATGATCGCTATCCCGCCGGCATCCTCACGCTCAGCGGCCCGCTCGTCGCCCAGCACAAGGCCGAGATGATCCGGCTTGCCCGCCACCAGGAGGAGCTCGAGAAGAAGGAGCATCCGCTCAACCGCATCATCGATGTCGAGGAGGGGCCGGACCGCGTGGTCATCAACACCACCGACATCCACCTGCCGCGGCGCATCGCCGAGGCGCAAAGGCGTGCCTGGCGCGGCAAGACCGAGTTCCACTACGACGAGGACGGCTATTTCGTGCGCGTCAATTGGCACCGCGAGGCCTGACGCGCCGCGAGGGAGGACGACATGGATCTCATGGACGCCATCTACCACCGGCGCGCTGTCCGCGAGTTCACGGACGAGCCGGTCGATCGGGAGACCGTTCGCTTCGTCATCGCCGCCGCCGTCCAGGCGCCGAGCGCCATGAACCGGCAGCCCTGGTCGTTCGTGGTGGTCGAGGATCAGGCGGCGCTCGAGCGCTATTCGAGCAAGGCCAAGGCGCATCTCCTCGAGACGGTGCCGGAGAGCACGCCGCTCGGCCACTATCGCACGCTGCTCGCCGAGCCGGGCTTTCATATCTTCTATCATGCGCCGGCGGTCATCGTGATCTGCGCCACCTCGGTCGAAGAAGGCACCAGCGAGGATTGCTGCCTCGCCGCCGAGAACCTGATGCTCGCCGCGCACAGCGCCGGTCTCGGCACCTGCTGGATCGGCTTCGCGCGCTCCTGGCTGGATCTTGCCGAAGGCAGGAAGGAGCTCGGCATCCCGGCGCACTACGTGCCGGTGGCGCCTATCGCCATCGGCCACCCCAAAGGGCCGACGCCGCCCGTGCCGCGCCGACACGCGGACGTTCTCTGGGTCGGTTCATAAAGGGGCACCATCTGCGGCTACGGCAGGTGCGGCCTTTGCGATCGGGCGCGCCGTGATAAGCTTCCGCGCCGAGGCCGCGGCGATGGCGGCCGGCGCGAGGAGTGATGGCGATGGCGATTCTCGTCTGGTTGTCCGTCCTCGCTGCGCTTCTGCTGGCCGCTTTGTTGCCGCTGCTGTTCGCGCAGCTGATGGCCGAGAGCCTGGCGAAGCTGCATCTCGGCAGCACGGCCGCGCTGCTGCTGGTGCTCGGCGTCTTCCTCGGCGGCCTCGTCAACATCCCGATCAGGCGCCTCCGGCACGCTCGAACGCTCGAGGTCCATCCGCTGGCCGTGTTCGGTCTCTACGGGTTCTTGCCGGAATTGCGGCGCGCTCGCAGCGAAACCGTGCTCGCGGTCAATCTCGGCGGCTGCGTGATACCCGTGGCGGTCGCGGTTTACGAGCTCCTCCATCTGGTCGCCTTCGATCCAGCCCGGCTCGGCGCCGTCGGCATCGCCGCCGCCGTCAACGTCGCCGCGTGCTATTTCCTGGCGCGGCCCGTCGCCGGCGTCGGCATTGCCTTGCCGGCGCTGGTGCCGGCGCTGCTCGCGGCCGCCCTGGCGATGCTGCTCGCGCCCGGGCAGGCGCCGCCGGTGGCGTTCATCGCCGGAATCGCCGGGCCGCTGGTGGGCGCCGACCTGTTTCACTTGCGGGACATCGAAGAGATTGGCTCGGGCGTCGTCAGCATCGGCGGCGCCGGCACCTTCGACGGCATCGTGCTCTCCGGCATCGTCGCCGCCTATCTGGCGTGAGCGTCCGCGCGGCGACCGGCGCGGCAGCCGGGGCCGGGCCGCGCTGCTGACTCAGATCAATGCGCAGACCGGGCGACGCCGGTTTTATGGGGTTGCGTCGTGTTTCAGATCGTCGTTTCGCCGGGAACCGCCCGGAGCGAGGCAAGCATGAACCGCAAGACCAAGGCGTTTATCCTCAAGCAGATGAAGAGCCACGACACGATGACCGTCGCGACGGTGCGCAAGGACGGCTGGCCGCAGGCGACCACCGTGGTCTACGCCAATGACGGGCTCGATCTCTATTTCGTCTGCGACCGCGACAGCCAGAAGGCCCGCAACATCGAGCGCTGCAACAAGGTGTCGGTCACGATCGATGGCGAGACCAAGGACTGGGGCAAGACCCGCGGCCTGTCGATGGCCGCGACCGCCAAGCAGCTCAAGCGGCCGGCGGACGTCGCGGCCGCGCTCAAGCACCTGGCGCGCAAGTTCCCGGCGCTCGCCGATACCGGCACCGGCGAGCCCTCGGAGCTCGCGGTCATCAAGCTCGTCCCCAAGATCATTTCGGTGATCGACTACCGCAAGGGATTCGGCCACACCGACCTCGTCCGCGTCTGACCGGCCCCGGTTGCGACGCGATTTCCCCAGCGGCGAAGGCTGCTGTCGCGGCTCAGCGTTCCTCGGGCGGCGATATCTCCGCCTCGAGAAGGTCGCACAGCCGGGCGACCGTCCCGCTCGGCGCGCGATGAAGGCGGCGGCGCTGGGCGTCGTCGGCGGTGAGCCAGGCATAGGCTTCGAGCAGCTCTTCCCGGCTGGCGCCGGTCGCGACGATCGCGGTCGCCGCCGCGTCGTCGAGCCGGCCGACGACCTCGTCGATGTCCTGCTTGGTGACGACCCGTCTCTGCTCGGGTGGACCCGCCATCGCTGCCATGTCGGACGCTCCTTCGGCTGGTTCATCGCTCGGCGCACCGATCTGCTCCGTCGGCGGCATCTCGTCCGGGCGCTCGGGCGCAGGGTCGAGCGCACAGGGTGAGCCCCGCCGGCGGCTCGCACCTTGACCTGGATCAAGCGGCCGGGGCTTCCGCCGCGTCCTTGCCGATCGGCCGCAGCGCGCGCTCGGCGGGATGCCGGAAACGGGCTCGTCCCGCGACGGCCGGCTCTCGAGCCGCTCCGCGGCAATCCGAAATCACCACCGAGCTGGTCGATCCCGTCACCGGCGCGGAGGCGCCGGCCGACGGCTGACCTCAGAGGCGGAGCGCGACGCCGGTACGCACCAGCATGTAGGCCGCGACGAGGAAGATGACGGCGGCAAACACATAGGAAAGCGCCCGCCGGCTGGCGGCCATGCGGACGGCAAGCTTCATGCCGAACCAGCCGCCGAGCGCGCCGCCGGCGATGAACTCGGCCGCGATCCGCCAGTCGACCAGGCCCGAAAGCGCGTAGTTGACCGCGGTGGTGAGGCCGAACGCCCCCACCGAGAACAGCGACGAGCCGATGGCGTTCAGGATCGGCATGCCGCTGCCGGCCATGATGCCGGGCACGATCAGGAAGCCGCCGCCGATGCCGAAGAAGCCGGCGACGGCGCCGACGAGCAGCCCGACGGCGACCAGCCGCAGCGCGATCCGCGGGTTGATCCGGACGTCGCCGTCGCCGCCGCCGGCGCGCGGCCGCAGCATGGCGAATCCTACGGCGATCATCACCAGCGCGAAGACGAACAGCAGCCTGGTGCCGTCGACCGCCTTGCCGAGGGAGGAGCCGGCCGCCGCGCCGACGACGCCGGAAGCGGCGAAAACCGCCGCGCACGGCCATTTCACCGTCCCCGCGCGCCAATGGCCGAGGAAATTGACGAAAGCGTTGGCGGCGACGGCGAGCGCGCTGGTGCCGATCGCGACGTGCGGATCGCGGACGCCGACGACATAGAGCAGCAGCGGCACGGCAAGGATCGAGCCGCCGCCGCCGATCAGGCCCAAGGAGAAGCCGACGGCGGATCCCGACAGCAGCGCGAGAAGGTCGGTCATCGGTCAACAGCCTCAGCAGCCGGCCGAGACGGGCCTAGCCGGCCGCCGCGATCCAGCGCGCGATCGCCGGCCAGGTCTCCTTCAAGGTGCGGGCGCCCATGAACAAGCCGATATGTCCGCCGGGGACGAGCTTCTTCTCGATCTGGTCCTTCGGCGTGCCGAGGTATTTGTCGGCGTCGAACACCTGCTCCCGCGTGGTGATGTCGTCGGCCTCGCCGGCGAGCAGGTAGACCGGGCAGGTGATCTGCCCGAGATCCAGGCGGCGGCCGAGTCCGACGAAGCGGCCTTTGGCCAGCCGATTCTCCTTGAACAGCTGGGTGATGGCCTGAAGATACCAGCGGCCGGGCAGATCGATCGGATTCTCGTACCAGCGCTCGAAGGTTTCCTCCTTCTCGAGATAGACGGGATCGCCGATGTGCTCGTAGAGGTCGATGTGGTCCAGGATATAATGCTGCGCCGGGTGCATGTTCTTCCAGCCGCGAAGCATGGTCTCGCCGCGCATCAGGCCGCCGCCGAGGGCGACCAGCTCCTCGTAGAACGCGATCGGATATTCGTGCGCCATGCGCTTGATCGGTCCGTCTCCGGCGTCGGTGTCGATCGGCGCGCCGGCGAGCACGAGGCGCGCGACCTTGCGCGGAAAGCGCGCGGCGTACATCGCCGACATCCACCCCCCTTGACAGAGACCGGCCAAGTTGACGCGGCCGCCGAGATCGTCGACGCAGACACTGATCTCGGCGAGATACTGATCGATCTCCAGATCCTTCATGTCCTCCGTGGCCGACTTCCAGTCGGTCAGGAACGCGCGGCCGACGCCGTTGGCGAGCAGCGTCTCGATCAGGCTTTGACCCCGGTGGTAGTCGGCGATCATCGCCGAGTGCCCGGCATAGGGCGCGACGACGATCGTCGGCACGCCGCCGGCATCCGGCGCGGAATAGTCGCGCAACAGCATGGTGCGCAGCTCCAGCAGGACGCGGTTCGCGGTTGCCGGCTTCGGGCGCAGCTCGTGGTGGATCTTCACCTCTTCGGCGAGGAACTCGAGATCCTTGCCGTAAAGCTCCAGGCCCTGCTCGGTCATGCGCGCCGCGGCCAGCATGGGCCAGAACAGCGGCACGTTGACGCCAGGAAGGTCGCGCGTTGCGATGCGGGTCGATTGCGCCATGGCTGCCGTCGCTTGCGATGCGGAATCGCGGTTCACTGTTGCCAGACCAGGAAGAGGCCGATATCGCCCGGCATTCCCCCGGGAAATTCGAGCACGCGGGCCGCGAGGTGGAAGCCGTGCGGCTTCAGATCACGCTCCCACCGCAGATAGAGCTCGGCGGCCTCGCCGCGGAGCGTCGACGGCCAATCCGCTTCGTTGACGTTGACCGCCCGGCCGCCGTCGCTGCAGAGCTGGCTCGGGAAGCGCAGCAGCAGCATGGATTTTCGCCCCTGCTCCGCCGCCTGGCGCGCCTGATGCAGCAGCGACCGCCAGTTCTCGTCGGAGACATGAAGGTCGATCAGCTCGGTCACCTTGCGGCGGCGCAGCGCCGCCGCGTCCCGCCGCGCGGCCTCGCGATGCTCCAGCTCCTTGTGCTCGAAATCCGCCACCAGCGCCTGAAAATCGGCAACCGTCAGCCGGCCGGCATCCGGCTCGCGCGGTCCCGCCGGCGGCGCCCCCGCCGAGGACCGCCGGTGGCCGAAGCGCTCATCGAGGCCGGCGAGCGCGCCCGCCAGAAAACCCTGGTGGGGAGCGCCCGACGGCGCCGCCTGCTCCGCGGCAAGCGCGCGCAGCAGGTCGGCGCGGCTGACGATGCCGACGACGCGGCCGTCGCGGAGGACGGGCACCCGCTTGATGCGGTACTCCGCGAGCAGCCGTGCGATTTCGGCGCTCTCCGTCTCTTCGTCGACGCTGACGACCGGCGCCGACATGACCTCCCGCGCCGTGCGCTCCGGGACGCGCAGGCTGGTCAGGAATTCCTCGCTGAGCGTTTCGCCTTCCGCCAGCAGCGTCAGCCACCAATCGCGGCGGGCCTCGCGATCCTTCTCGTCGCGGCCGATGAGATCGCCCTCGCTCACCATGCCGATGGGAGCGCCGCTCTCGTCGACCACCGGCACGGCGCTGATGCTCGCCTCGAGCAGCAGCCGGGCGACTTGGCGCGTCGGCGCGTCGGGACGCACCGATACGACCTTGGACGTCATGATGTCGCGGGCTTTCATCGCTTCGCATTCCTTGCGGCGTCGGCGAGGAACCGGACAAGGACGGCGCCCGCCGCCGAGCCGTCGGCTGGCCGCGCCGGCGCCGGGCCTATCCGCCGTCGCTCAACCATCGAGCAGGCGCCGGGTATGGCGGGCGATCATCAGGTTCTCGTCGGTCGCCATCACCCAGGCCGAGGCGGCGGAGCCGCGACGCGAGATGCGCGGGCCGCCTGCTGCGTTGGCGTCCTCGTCGAGCGCGATGCCGAGCCAGCGCGCGTCGCGGCACACGCGCGCCCTGATCTCCGCCGCATGCTCGCCGATCCCCGCGGTGAAGACGAGCGCGTCGAGGCCGCCGAGCGCGGCGGCGAGCGAGCCGAGCTCGCGGCCGACGCGGTAGACGAAGAGGTCGACCGCCTCCTTCGCGGCGGGAAGCCCGCTCGCCAGCAAGGTGCGCATGTCGCTCGACAGGCCGGAAACGCCGAGCAGGCCCGACTGCTCATAGATGAGGTGCTCGACCGCGTCCGCGTCCATCCCCTCCTGCTGCAGCAGATAGAGGACGACGCCGGGATCGAGCGCGCCCGTCCGCGTTCCCATCGGCAGCCCGTCGACGGCGGTGAAGCCCATGGTGGTGGCGATGCTGCGGCCATGGTCGAGCGCGCACATGCTGGCGCCGTTGCCGAGATGGGCGACGACGATCTTGCCGCCGGCGCATTCGGGCGCGACCTGCGGCAGCACCGACGCGATATATTCGTAGGAGAGGCCGTGGAAGCCGTAGCGGCGCACGCCCTTGGCGGTGAGCGCGCGCGGCAAGGCGAATTCCTGGGCGAGCGCCGGCTGGCCGCGATGGAACGCGGTATCGAAACAGGCGACCTGGCGGACCCCGGGCGCGGCGGCGCGCACGGCGCGGATCGCGGCAATGTTGTGCGGCTGATGCAGCGGCGCGAGCGGCACCAGCGCCTCGAGCGCGGCGAGCACCGCGCCGTCGATCAGCACCGGCCGGGAATAGGCGACCCCGCCGTGAACCACGCGGTGGCCGACGCCGTCGAAGCCGGCCTCGCTGCCGACATGGGCGGAAAACCAGTCATGGATCGCCGCGATGGCGGCGGCGTGGTCGCCGCCCGCGACGCGCTCGTCGCGGAGCTTGCGGCCGGACGCGTCGGCGACTTCGAGCCGCGGCGACGATCCGATCCCCTCGACCTGCCCGTGCGCGCCGGCCGCGAGCGAGCGGTCGGACGCGGTCTCGTAGACCGAGAACTTGACGCTCGACGAGCCGGCATTGAGCACCAGGATCGGCTCGCGCATCGGCGTCACTCCGCCAGCCTGCCGATCTCGGCGGCGGCGATGCGCTTGGCGTGCGCGTAGAGCGCGGCGACGGCGCAGCTCGCCATGCGGGTGCGCACGCTGTCGGCGCGGCTGGTCAAGATGATCGGCACCCGCGCCCCCAGCACGATGCCGGCCGCGTCCGCGTTCGCCAGGAAGGTCAGCTCCTTGGCGAGCATGTTCCCGGCCTCGAGATCGGGCACCAGCAGGATGTCGGCGTCGCCGGCGACGGCGGAGCGGATGTGCTTGATCGCCGCGGCGTCGCGGCTGATGGCGTTGTCCAGCGCCAGCGGCCCGTCGAGGAGCGCGCCGGTGATCTGGCCGCGTTCGGCCATCTTGCACAGCGCCGCGGCGTCGATCGTCGACGGGATCTTGGAGGTGATCGTCTCGACCGCCGACAGGATCGCCACCTTCGGCAGCTCGATCTGCAGCGCCCGCGCCAGATCGATCGCGTTCTGCACGATGTCGACCTTGTCCTCCAGGGTCGGGAAGATGTTCACCGCGGCGTCGGTGATGAAGAGCGGCTTGGGGTAGGTGGGCACGTCCATGATGAAGACGTGGCTGATGCGCCGCGCCGTGCGGATGCCCGTGTCCTTGCGCACCACCTCGGCCATCAGCTCGTCGGTGTGCAGGCTTCCCTTCATCAAGGCGTCGGCTTCGCCGGCGCGGACGATCTCGACCGCCTTCTCCGCCGAAGCGTGGCTGTGCGGCGTGTCGACGAGGGACAGCTCCGAAAGGTCGAGCTTGAGCGACGCGGCGAGCGCGCGGATGCGCGCCGCCGGTCCGACCAGCACCGGCTTGATGATCTTCGCCGCGGCCGCTTCGACGGCGCCGCAGAGCGAGCTTTCGTCGCAGGGATGGGCGACGGCCGTCCGCACCGGCGCCAGCGCGTGGCAGCGGTAGATCAGCGCCTCGTATTTCTCGTGCTTGCGCGGCTCGACCATTCTCGCGACTCCCCGGCGACGCTGCCGGCTCCATCAGGCCTCGATGACGACGGTGAGCGCCCGGGTGCTCGCCGCCCGACCGAAAGTGCCGCGGATCGTCGTCTTCGCCAGCTTCATGATCGCGTCGGCGGGCGCGGCGATGATCCCCGGCGCGGCGGCGGCGGGCCTTGATCGAGATCAATCGCCCCGGTGAATTTTAATCAATGCGGTTTGCCCGCGTCCTCGGCCCGCATCGACCCGTTGGCTGCGCAGCGGCGGCAGCTTCATCTGCGGCACGGGAGGTCGGCGACGGAACGCCGCAACGACCCGCGGAGCTCGAGGTCGAGCCCGGCTCTCCGCTCAGCGGCGCCGCCTTCCCTCGCCGCGCGACGCGGCGACGGCCGTCCTGGCGCGGCCGTCCCGGCGCGGCGGTGCGCGGCGCGCGGCGGCGCCGGTTTTTGCCGGCGAGCAATAGAGTGCGTAGAGCAGGCGGATCACCTTCGCCGCGGCGGCGCTGCCGAGGCGGTAATAGATCGTCCGCGAATCCCGGCGCGTCCCGACCAAGGCGTCGCGGCGCAGCCTGGCCAGATGCTGCGACAGATGCGGCTGTCGCATGCCGAGCAGCGTCTCCAGCTCGCCGACGGATTTCTCGCCATCGGCGAGATGGCACAGGATGATCAACCGGTGTGGATTCGCCAGGGCCTTGAGCAGGGCCGTCGCGCCCGCGGCGCTGGCCTCCATCTTCGCTACGTTCATGGTCGCTGTACTACTCCATCGGAGCTGCTAAAGGCGGAGAAAGAATAACGGCGCCGCCGTGTGATATCAAACCGGTTTCGCGAAATTTGCCGCGCTCCGGCGCCGAGGTTCTGGGCGCAAGCCTCCGGACGCCCTAGGCCCGCGGCGGCGTTTGGTCGCCGCATGCCGATTCTCGCTTCAGTCCGGATTTCTCGGGGGCGGTCGAGCCGCGAGCCGGCCTGCCGCGGTCGACCCTGCGCAGATCGGCCCGCCGCCTATTTCGCGCCTTTGACGCGCACCAGATAATCGACGATCGCCGGCACATCCTTCTCCGCCACCGGCGCCTTATAGACGTTGCGCATCTTGGCGACCTCCGCCTCCCATGCCGCCTTCGGCATGCTCGGCTGGTTCAGCACCATGTCCCGCGAGTGGCAGGCGAGGCAGTTGTTGTTGATGGCATCCGCTCCCGGCCCCGCATAGAAGTCCAATCCCTTCGGCAGATCGACCGTGACCGTCTTGGGCAGCGTCGGCGCCTTGGCTTCGGCCGCGAGCGCCCCCAGCACGGCCACGAGCGCCAGGGCGGCGGCCAGCGTCTTCTGCGCCATGATCCCGCTCCTCCTCACGACGCCACGACGGGGGTGGCTTCGATCGCGTTGCGCATGAAGCCGGCCGGGTTCCAATTCGGCCGCTCGGGCTGCGCCGCGCCGTCGCTGTTGGTGCAGCGGACCATCAGCGCGTAATCGCCCTTGGCCGGGAGGGTGAGCCGGATCTCCCAGCGGCGGAAGCTGTATTTGCCTTCGTCCGTGCCGAGCCGCGTCGCTTGCCAGCTCTTGCCGCCGTCGACCGAGAGGTCGACGCGGGCGACGCCGCTGTCGCCGCCGAAGGCGATGCCGCGCACCGGCGCCGGCCGGCCGGCCGGGAGATGCTCGCCGGCCTTGAGATTGGTGATGAACGAGCGCGGGACCATGCGGTTGATCGGCACCATCTTGACGCCGGCTTCGCCCGGCTTCATGTCGGCATTCGGCGTGTCCGGAATCGTGTAGGCGGTCTTCATCCAGAAATTCGTGTCCGGCTGATCCAGAACCTCGATGTCGTTGAGCATCTTCACCCAATAGGTCGCGTACCAGCCGGGAACGATGAGCCGCAGCGGGAAGCCGTTGAGGAGCGGCATCGGCCGGCCGTTCATGGCATAGGCGATCATGACCTCGCCGTCGCGCGCATGGTCGATCGCCAGCGACTTGATGAAATCGGGGCCGTCGGCTACCACCGGCTCGTCCATGCCGTTGAAGCGCACTTGCACCGCACCGGGTTTGACGCCCGCGCGATCGAGCACGTCCTTGAGGCGGACGCCGGTCCAGCGCGCATTGCCCATCGCGCCATTGCCCCATTCGCCGCCGGCGACGCGCGGCTGGAAGAAGCCGCGCGAGTTTCCCGAGCACTGATTGACCGCCGCCATCTCGACTTGCGGCAGGGCGAGCAGCTCCTCGAGCGTCAGCGAGAGGGGCTGGTTGACATGGCCGCGCACGGCGAGCCGGAACGAGGCGGTGTCGACCGTGGTGGGAATGACCGCCCAATGCCAGCGCACGAAGAACCGGTCGTTGGGCGTGAACACGCCGTGGTCGAACACCTCGAACGGCGTCTCCAGCAGCGGCGGGCGGACGCGCTGCAGGATCATCGTGCCCTTTTGCGGGAACGCCGAGGTGAGCGGCCGCTCGTCGGCGCCGCCCGGGAACGTCAGCCGCACCATCTTCTCGGCCCAGGCGGGCGTCGAGGCGAGCGCAAGGCCGGCCATGCCGGCGGTGCCGATGACGCGCCGGCGGGTCAGAGTTCGGCGAAGAGGATCCGGACGCTCCATGGTCAGGCGTCTCCTCGAGTGGGGCGTCGCCAATGCAGCGATCGATCTGACATGCGGAGCTCGGCGAATCGCCCGGGATCGGCACCAAGACAAGGCGCGAGGGCAATTTCTTCTCGCGGAGCTCGACGGCGGCCGAGCATGGCTTCCTCCCTGCGCTCCGATCGGCCGGCTCGCGGCCTAGGATCGGTTTGAATCATCTTTGCTTTCTTTCATATTCTGTGTCCAGAATATATTTAGCCGGCATTCCGCAGATCTCGATCGTCGCCAGGAAGCCCTGCTCCGCACGACTGCGGCAGCGGTCGCGGTGGCGCAGCGCCCGCGAAGTCGCGGCGCGGCGGCGCCAGAGCGATGGCGTGAAGCCTGCCGTGGCCGACGCCGCTTGATTTTAAGACTTATTATCAGCCGCCGCGCGCCAAGCCGCTTCGCCGGCGGTCAGGCGGCCGCGGTCGCCCAGAAACCCTGGCGGCTCCACCGGAGCCGGTGGAAAGCGCCGCGCCGGCGCGCGAGCGCGAAGCCCGACCCGGTGCGCCGCCTCAGTGGGCGCCGAGACGGCCGGTCAGGCGCTTCAGCGGCGCGCTCCACCAGCTCGCGGTCGAGGCCGGTGCGGCAGCGACGACGCATTCCTCGGCGCCGCCGACGATGTTCGCGCGCGCTTGGTGCAGAACCGTGATGACCAGCGCATGGGTGGTGGAGCGGTCGTCGTTGAACCGCTCGATCCGGCCATATTCGCGTCCGGTCACCTGCCGGATCGCGAGCTGGATCGGGTAGGCGAGCAGCTTCACCCCGTCCACCGCTTGCACCGCGCCGAGGATGCATCGTCTTCCATCGGGCGAGACGAGCTGCTGCTTGCACCAGCGATCCTCCGTCGCCAGGAGATCGATGACCCTGTCTATTTTGTCGAGCGCCTCGATGCGGCGGCCGAATCCGGTATCGTCCAAGGGCATGGTTCTATCCTCCTCGCTCGCAAGCGCATGATCTCGAAGGTGCGGCGGCTCCGGTTGCACGTCCGACGGGCCGCGATCCCCGGACCCACGCCTCATCGGCGAAGAGTTCGACGCCACGGCGCCACGAGAAAAGATGCTTGAATGCGACGGCCGTCGCGGCGCGGTCTCTTCGACCGACATCGAGGATGCGGTCGCGCCGCCGGCTCGACGACTATATCATATCCGCCGACGATCTTAACATCGATCGCCAGAGATGCTATTCCGTCGCGTGGGCGTCTGCGGATTTTTGCGTCAGGTCAAAATTTAGGCGGGCGCGCCGCGACCCCTCATCGTCCGAAGGCCGGGGAGGCGCCATGCGGCGGACGGAACGAAGGCGGACGGTCGAGAGCGGCGGAGCGCCGCGGTCGCTCCGGCGCGAGATTACCTGGGCGCTCGCGCTCAAGACCGTCGCGCTGGTCGTTCTCTATCTCGCCTTCTTCGGCCCGTCGCACCGCATCGCGGCGACGCCCGACCGCATCGCGAGCGCTTTCCTCCAGTCCGCGCCCAGCCCGGAGAGGCACTGACATGCCCGACATCGACGTCGTCCAGCTCGCCCGCCTGCAATTCGCCCTGACGGCGCTCTACCATTTCCTCTTCGTGCCGCTCACCCTCGGGCTTTCCGTGCTGCTCGCCGTCATGGAGAGCGTCTATGTGATGACCGGGCGCGCCATCTGGAAGGAGATGACCAAATTCTGGGGGACGCTGTTCGGCATCAACTTCGCCATGGGCGTCGCCACCGGCATCACCATGGAGTTCCAGTTCGGCACCAACTGGGCCTACTACTCGCATTATGTCGGCGACATCTTCGGCGCCCCGCTCGCCATCGAGGGGCTCATGGCCTTTTTCCTCGAAGCGAGCTTCATCGGGCTGTTCTTCTTCGGCTGGGACCGGCTGAGCCGCCTCGGGCACCTCGCCGTGACCTGGCTGGTGGCGATCGGCAGCAACCTCTCCGCGCTCTGGATCCTGATCGCCAACGCCTGGATGCAGAACCCCGCCGGCGCCAGATTCGACCCGGCGACGATGCGCATGGAAGTCGCCTCGTTCTACGACGTGCTGTTCAACCCCGTCGCCCAGGCGAAGTTCGTCCACACGGTGAGCGCCGGTTACGTCACCGGCGCCATGTTCGTGCTCTCGGTCGGCGCCTTCTACCTGCTGCGCGGCCGGCACCGGGAGATCGCCAAGCGCTCGATCACGGTGGCCGCGAGCTTCGGTCTCGCCTCCGCGCTCTCCGTCGTCGTGCTCGGCGACGAGAGCGGCTACACCGCGGGGCTCAACCAGAAGATGAAGATCGCGGCGATCGAGGCGATGTGGCAGACCGAGAAGCCGCCGGCGAGCTTCACCATCTTCGGCTTTCCCGACCTCAAGAGCGAGACCACCCGCGACCAGATCCGCGTGCCCTGGGCGCTCGGGCTGATCGCGACGCGCTCGCTCGACGAGCCGGTCGAGGGCATCCAGCAGCTGGTGGCCGACGCCGAGCAGCGCATCCGCAACGGCCTGGTCGGATACAAGGATCTGGCCCAGCTGCGCGCCCAGCACAGCGCCTCCGTCCCGCCGAGCATGCAGCCGGCGATCGGCGATCTCGGCTACGCGCTGCTGCTGAAGCGCATCCGGCCGGATATCGAGAACGCGACCGACGCGCAGGTGCACGCGGCGGCGCTCGGCACCGTGCCCAACGTGCCGGTCCTGTTCTGGACCTTCCGCTTCATGGTCGGGTTCGGCTTCTACTTCATCCTGCTGTTCGCCACCGCCTTCTATCTCGCCAGCCGGCGCACGCTGGAGCGTGCCTGGTTCCTGCGGCTGGCGCTGTGGAGCCTGCCGCTGCCCTGGATCGCCGCCGAGCTCGGCTGGATCGTCGCCGAATATGGCCGCCAGCCCTGGATCATCGACGGCGTGCTGCCGACCTTCCTGGGCGCCTCGAGCGAGCCCGTCGGCAATCTCTGGTTCAGCCTCGTCGGCTTCGTGCTGTTCTACAGCACGCTCGCCGTCGTCGAGCTCTATCTCATGGTCAAGTATGTGCGGCTTGGCCCCAACCCGGCCGCAGCGCCCGGTGCCGGCCGCCTGGCGCCGGCCGCCGGCCAGGATTGAGGAGCACGCCATGCCCCCGATCGACTACGCGACCCTGCGCTTCCTGTGGTGGGCCTTCCTCGGCCTGCTGCTGATCGGCTTCGCCGTCACCGACGGCTTCGATCTCGGCGCCGCCCTGCTGCAGCCCTTCGTCGCCCGCAACGACACCGAAAAGCGCCTGCTGCTCAACGCGATCGGCCCGATCTGGGAAGGCAACCAGGTGTGGCTCATCCTCGGCGGCGGCGCGGCCTTCGCCGCCTGGCCGCCGCTCTACGCCGTCTCCTTCTCGGGCTTCTATCTCGCCATGTTCCTGGTGTTGGCGGCGCTCATCCTGCGCCCCGTCGCCTTCACCTTCCGCAGCAAGCTCGAAGGCGTCCTGTGGCGGCGCGTCTGGGACTGGGCGTTCTTCGTCTCGGGGCTGGTTCCCGCGCTGGTCTTCGGCGTCGCTTTCGGCAACCTCTTCCTCGGCGTGCCGTTCCGCTTCGACGACACGCTGCGCGTCAGCTACGAGGGCGGCCTTTTCGGCCTGCTCAATCCCTGGGCGCTGCTGTGCGGGCTGGTGAGCGTCGCCATGCTGGCGATGCATGGCGGCAGCTGGCTCGCGCTCAAGACCGAAGGCGCGCTGGCACGGCGCGCGCGCACCGCCGCCTCCTGGGCGAGCCTCGTGGTCATCCTGCTCTTCACCCTGGCGGGCCTTTGGCTCGCCTTCGGCATCGCCGGCTATGTGATCGCCGGGACGATCGATCCGGCGGGGCCGTCGAATCCGCTGGACAAGAGCGTGCTGCGCGAGGCCGGCGCCTGGCTGCGCAATTACGGCATCCATCGCTGGATCATGATCGCGCCGGCGCTGGCCTATCTCGGCGCCGCGGCGACGGCGGCGCTGCGCGGCCGCCCGCTCCTCGCCTTCCTCGCCAGCGGCGTCAGCGTCGCCGCAATCGTCGCCACCGCCGGCCTCAGCCTGTTCCCGTTCCTGCTGCCCTCCTCGCTCGATCCGCGCAGCAGCCTCACCGTCTGGGACGCGTCGAGCAGCCCGACGACGCTCTTCATCATGCTGGTCGCGACGCTGGTCTTCCTGCCGATCGTCATCCTCTACACGGCATGGATCTTCCGGGTGATGCGCGGGCCGGTGACCGCTGTCGCGCTCGAGCGCGACAGCGACAGCCTCTACTGAAGGAGGAAGACGGCAATGTGGTATTTCTCGTGGGTTCTCGGCCTCGGCCTCGCCTGCTCCTTCGCCATCCTCAACGCCATGTGGTTCGAGCTGGAGGAAGGAACCAAGCGGAAATAGCCGGCGCCGCGGCGAAGACGGAGGGAGGCATGAAGGATCTGCTCGTCCATGTGAACGTGTCGGAGCATTGCCGCGCGCGCTTCGAGGTGGCGGCGCCGCTGGTGAGGAGCTTCGACGCCCATCTGACCGGGCTCTACACCAGCGCGGTCGGCGACGTGCCGTTCTTCATGGAGGAGGAGATCTCGTCCCGGGTCGAGCCGGCCAGGCGCGCCTGGTGGCTGCAGATGCGCGACAAGGCGAAGGCCGAGTTCGACGGTTTCTGGCGCGAGGCCGGCATCGCCGCCGACTGGCTCGAGATCGACGAGGATGTCGGCGCCATGGTTCCCTATCACGCGCGCTATGCCGACCTGACGATCATCGGCCAGATCGACCCGGAAGAGCTGCTTCCCCGCCCCGAATACGAGGTGCCGGAGCGCGTCGTGCTCGAATCGGGCCGGCCGGTCCTGATCGTCCCCTATGCCGGCACCTTCGCGACCGTCGGCCAGCGCATCCTGGTGGCGTGGAACGGCAGCGCGCCATCGGCGCGCGCGGTGAACGACGCCATGCCGTTCCTGCGGCGGGCGAAGCAGGTGACGATCCTCACCCTCGACGCGGATCGCCTGCGCACGGGCAAGGACACCAGGCCGAGCGCGCATCTCGCCGCCCATCTGGCGCGCCACGGGCTCAAAGCGGAGGCGCGCGAGCTGGTGACCGACGACGTCGGCGTCGACGAGATGATCCTGTCGCAGGCGGCCGACCAAGGCGCGGACCTGATCGTGATGGGCGCCTATGGCCATCCGCGCGCCCGCGAGATCATTCTCGGCGGCGCGACGCGGGCGCTCTTCCAGCACATGACGGTGCCGATCCTGATGTCGCACTGAGCCGCCGCGCTCGCCTGCTTCCCGTGAAACATCGTCGGGGATACCGGTCACTCATTGGAGCACGGATTCCGCACCGGCGCGGCGCGTCACGACCGGCCCGCCGAAGGCTTGCCGCATCTCGGCGCGGGGATAATGCCGCAGCCAAAGCGTGCCGTTGTCGAAGAGGTAGGCGACCACCGGCCGGCCGCCGGCCTGCGCCTCGCTTTCCCAGTAGTCGCCGATCCGCCAGAGGTGGCGGATATCCGCGAGGCCGCGGCTGCGCAGCACCTGCCGCGCCGCACTCGCCGTCGCGATCGGCCCGGGGCCGCCGCGCGGAACGGCGTTGCCGGCGAGCGCCGGCAGCGCGGCGAGCGC
>JASHTP010000487.1 GCA_030040495.1 Alphaproteobacteria bacterium | reverse complement strand
TTCTCCGCGCCTATCGCGCCGGCGGCGGCGGCATCGCCATCGTCTGCGCGCTGATGCCGGGCGACCGCTACGGCCGGGTCGAGATCGATGCCGCCGGGCGCGTCGCGCGCTTTCGCGAGAAAGCTCCCGGCGATGCCGCGCCGGGCTGGACCAGCGCCGGGGTCTATCTCCTCGACCGAGCAACGCTCGCGGCGATCGCCGCGCTCGGGCGCGGCTCGCTGGAGCGCGACCTGCTCGAGCGCTGTCCGCCGGGCTCGATTCATGCCTTTCGGGCGACAGGCGGCTTCATCGACATCGGCACGCCGCAGACGCTGGCGGCGGCGCGCCGGGGGCTCGACGGGCCCGCCGGTCGCCGCGACCGCTAAAGCGGTTTGCGATCGAATGGGATCGCGCCTCTAGTGGTTCGCCTTCCGGTTCGCCTTGCTCGTGCTCAGGAAGAGGCAAATTGTCTTTGTGCCAACAAGAAGTTAGCTCATCCTGACCTTCTCGAAGGACGCAGGGTGGATTTGCAGTTGGTCACTGAACCTCATGCAATTTCCTCACACGCTCTTTCGCGGGGAGGGCGGCAGGGAGGCGAAGCTGCCTGGTCGGGAGCCGCTGCAGCCGCGCGCGCTGAGGGGTCCCGTGCTATCCTGTTCCATCGGGCTCTTTGACATCGTGAAGCAACGGAAGCCGGCGCGGCGCGCGTCGCCGGCGGCGGGAAGGACGCCCTCCGAGCGAAATTCGCGTCCCAATGGGGTACCGGTATCCCCGACGACGTTCCCCGTGAAACCGACTCGCCCGATCCGGAAATGGGCTAGCCGGCGGCCGGAGCGGCTGCCGGTCGCGCGAAGCGGTCGACGCGGCTGCCCAAGTGTGTTAACCCTTTCGGGCGATGCTGACCCTTTCGCGAGGCCTGCAGCCGTCGCCGATGCCGACCATCCTCGACCCTACCGCACTTTCCGCGCCGCGCCTCAAGGAGGCGCTCGCCTATTGGCAGAGCAAGCGCGCCGGCCGCGCCATGCCGGCGCGGCGCGATCTCGATCCCGTCGACGTGCCGAAGCTGCTGCCTTACGTCATGCTCTACGACGTGCTGCCCGCGCCGCTCGACTTCCGCTTTCGCCTGATCGGCACCGAGGCCCGCAGCCTCCTCAGCCAGGATTACACCGGCAAGCTTTTCTCCGAGCTGCCGGGCAAGGGCAGGGGCAGCGTGGTCTGGGACAATTGCGAGCAGGTGGTGCTCACCCGCGCGCCGTTCTCGCGCAGCCCGCCCTATGTCGGGCCGGAGCGGCATCTGCGCCACTGCGAGAATCTGCTGATGCCGCTCTCCGACAATGGCAGCGACGTCACCATGATCGTGCAGGTGATCAGCTTCGAGCGCGGCTTCGTCTGACCGCGCTCACGGCATGATGCGCCAGGTCATGGCGTTCCGCGTCCGGCAGTCGGCGGCCGAGCGGTAGCCTTCGAGCGCCACCACCACCGCGCCTTCGATGCGGCCGGCGCTCCGGCGCGCCTCGAGGCAGGTGGCGCGGTCGATGTCGTCGAGCGCCACCGACACCTCGACCGGGAAGCGCGCGGCGTCGACGCTGACGGCGCGGCCCGGGAAATATCCGCCGACGGCGACCTGAACCTCGGCGCGCGGCGTCGTCCAGGGCAGATCGGCGGTCGCGTCGGCGGCGGAGACGAGCCCGTCGCGGATCGCCTGGGCCGGCGTCTGCAGCGCCAGCCAGAACTGATCGGCGGCGACGAGCAGCATCGCCGATGCGGCGACGAGCTTGAGACGGCGCGGCAGGCGCGCGCCCCAGCTCCTGGCGACTTGGCGGATCGAGACCGGCAACGGTGCATGGACGGAGATCATCGACATCTCGGCCCTCATGAGCAGCATCGCGAACGACCGCAAGTCTAGGCGAGTTCGATTTAATCAATTGATAAGCTTCGGCGGTGTTTTAGGCGCATTTGGCTAAAATGCCGCGCGGCGCGGCGGGCGGCCAAAATGCCGCGTGCCGCGGCGGATAGCTAAAATGCCGCGCGCCGCGGCGGGGCGAGTTCAGCGCGCCGGCAGGGGCTCGCCCGCGAGCCAGGCCCGGCCCTGGCGATAGAGAAGCTCGACCTCCGGCCCCTTCAATCCCGGCATGTCGCGCTTCACGGTGAAGCCGGCCTTGTGCTGGAGATAGGCCAAATGGCGATAGCCTTCCGGGAACTCCGCGAGGAGCGCCGGGTCGAGCGCGAGCCGCGCCGCGGGGTCGACGGGATCGAGCCGATCCTTCTCGTAGATCGGCTGGCGCAGCACCACGCCCCAGCGCCCGCCGCGCTCGGCGAAGAAGTCGTAGAATCGCCCGGTGCAGACGACGTCGCAGAGAATTCCATCCACCGGCGCGCGCTGCAGGATCTGCATCTTGGTCTGGGCGATGGCGCGGTCGCCGGCGAGATCGACGGTGCTGCCGCCGAGGAAATGCAGGATGCTGACGCCGCGCTCGAAGCCGGCGCGGCTGACCTCGATGAAGCGCTCGGCCGGGCCCTGGAACCAGGTGGCCATCATCCAGCCGTCCTCGTGCCAGACGCTGCGGAAACGCTCCCAGTCGCCGGCGTCGCGCCACAGCGCCCAGTTCTCGACCACTTCCCGGATGCGCTGCTTCTCGATCCGCTCGTCGGTCATCCCGGCCTCCCGCGCCGCTCCACTATCCCCGCCGCGCCGCGCCGGCGCAACCCGCGGCAACGCGGTCCGAAACGCACAGCGGGGCGGCCCGAAGGCCGCCCCGCCGCCGCATCGACCCGAGGCTTCAGGCCTGCTTCAGATCGACCGCGGCGACTCGGCCCTGCTGGCCGCGCTCGAGCTCGAAGCTGAGGCGCTGGCCTTCATGCAGGCTGCCGATGCCCGACCGGGTCACGGCGGAGACATGGACAAAGACGTCCTTTCCGCCGTCATCCGGAGCGATGAAGCCGTAGCCCTTGGTGACGTTGAACCATTTCACAGTACCGATCGACAAGAGGGTTCTCCATAAGTGATGGGCCGCCCGGCTGACGCCGGGCGGGTCAATGTCGTTTGGATGGGACCGGGTCGTGGCTCAGCAAGGAGCGAAGTGACGAGGCCGAGCCAAAGCGATGTGACGCGGCCGAAG
>JASHTP010000486.1 GCA_030040495.1 Alphaproteobacteria bacterium | reverse complement strand
ACCAATGCCGCGCTCGGCATCCGCACGCGCTTCGGCTGGGTGGCGCTGGCGGTCGCCGCAGTCTTCGCCGGCAGGCTGCTGCTGGCGCTGGCGCGCGACTGGCGGCCGGCAGTAGCGGCGTTTCCGCGCCTGCGCCTCGTGGCGCCCGACCGGCGCCAGCGCGCACTGATCGCCGCGCTCGGCCTCACCTTTGCACTGGCGCTGCCGTTCCTGCCCTTCTCCTCGCGCTATCTCGTCGATCTCGGCACCACGGTGCTCATCTATGTCATGCTCGGCTGGGGCCTCAACGTGGTAGTGGGCCTCGCCGGGCTGCTCGATCTGGGATACGTGGCCTTCTACGCGGTCGGCGCCTATTCCTTCGCGCTCTTCGCGCGCTGGTTCGGCCTTTCCTTCTGGCAGGGCCTGCCTCTGGCGGGCCTGCTCGCCGCCTCGTTCGGGCTGACGCTGGGCTTTCCCGTGCTGCGGCTGCGCGGCGACTATCTCGCCATCGTCACCTTGGGCTTCGGCGAGATCGTGCGGCTGGTGCTGATCAACTGGGTGCCGGTGACCAACGGGCCCAACGGCATCAGCAACGTGCCGCGGCCGAGCTTCTTCGGCCTGCCCTTCGAGCGAATCACGCCGCCGGGCGTCACCAGCTTCAGCGATTTCTTCCACATCGCCTTCAATCCCGGGCAGCGCATCGTCTTCCTCTATTACGTCATCCTGGCGCTGGCGCTCGTCACCAACCTCTTCACCCTGCGGCTGCGCCGCCTGCCGATCGGCCGCGCCTGGGAGGCGCTGCGCGAGGACGAGATCGCCTGCCGCGCGCTCGGCATCAATCCGACCACGGTGAAGCTCTCGGCCTTCGCCATCGGCGCCCTGCTGGGCGGCTTCGCCGGCGCCTTCTTCGCCACGCGCCAGGGCTTCATCAGCCCCGAGAGCTTCACCTTCATCGAGAGCGCCACCATCCTCGCCATCGTCGTGCTCGGCGGCGCCGGCAGCCAGCTCGGCGTCGTGCTGGCGGCGGTCGTGCTCGTCACCTTGCCCGAGTTCGGCCGCCAGCTCGCGCAATACCGCATGCTGCTGTTCGGCGCGGCGATGGTCGGGATCATGGTGTGGCGGCCGCGCGGACTCATGGCGCGGCGCGAGCCGAGCCTGCGCCTTGGCCCCGCGCGCGGAGGCGGCGGGTGAGCGCGGCGCTGCTCGAGGTCGAGCATCTCTCCATGCACTTCGGCGGCCTCGTCGCCGTCGACGATCTCTCCTTCGTCGCGCGCGAGCGCGAGATCACCGCCATCATCGGCCCGAACGGCGCCGGCAAGACCACGGTCTTCAACTGCCTCACTGGCTTCTACCGGCCGAGCATCGGCCGGCTCACGCTCCGTCGCGGCGACCGCCGCTTCCTGCTCGAGCGCATGGACGGCTTCCGCATCGCGCGCGAGGCCGGGGTCGCCCGCACCTTCCAGAACATCCGGCTCTTCGCCGGCATGACCGCGCTCGAGAATTTGGTGGTGGCGCAGCACAATCGGCTGATGCGGGCGAGCCTGTGGAATGTCGGCGGGCTCTTCGGTCTGCCGCCCTATCGCCGGGCCGAAGCGGCCGCGGTGGCGAAGGCGCGGTACTGGCTCGAGCGCGTCGGCCTGGTCGCGCGCGCCGACGAGCCGGCCGGCAGCCTGCCCTATGGCGCGCAGCGGCGGCTGGAGATCGCGCGCGCGCTCTGCACCGGGCCGGCGCTGCTTTGCCTCGACGAACCCGCGGCGGGGCTCAATCCGCGCGAATCGGCGGAGCTCAACGCGCTGCTGCTGGCGGTTTGCGGCGAGCTCGGCATCGGCGTGCTGCTGATCGAGCACGATATGAGCGTCGTCATGGGCATCTCCGACCGCATCGTCGTGCTCGATTACGGGCGCAAGATCGCCGACGGGACGCCCGAGGGGGTGCGCCAGGACCCGGCGGTGATCAAGGCCTATCTCGGCGAGGAGGAGAGCGAGGCGCTGCCGCCGGAGGTGGCGCATGATCTCCGGGAGAAAGCCTGAAGGTGGCGCTACTCGAGATCGCCGGCGTCCACGCCTTCTATGGCAACATCGAGGCGCTGAAAGGCGTCGATCTCAGCGTCGCCGAGGGCGAGATCGCGGCGCTGATCGGCGCCAACGGCGCCGGCAAATCGACGCTGCTGATGACGCTGTGCGGCCGGCCGCCGGCGGCGCAGGGCCGCATCCTGTTCGACGGCGGCGACATCACCGCGCTGCCCACCTACGCCATCATGCGCCGCGGCATCGCCCATGCGCCGGAGGGCCGCCGCATCTTCCCGCGCATGACCGTGCTGGAGAATCTGCAGATCGGCGCCACCGTGGCCGAGCCCGCGGACTTCGCCGAGGATCTGCGCCGCGTCTTTGCGCTCTTCCCGGTGCTGGAGCGGCGCCAGGCGCAGCGCGGCGGCACGCTCTCGGGCGGCGAGCAGCAGATGCTTGCCATCGCTCGCGCGCTGATGAGCCGGCCGCGCCTGCTGCTGCTCGACGAGCCGTCGCTCGGCCTCGCGCCGCTCGTCGTCAAGCAGATCTTCGAGGTCATCCGCGAGATCAACGAGCGGCAGAAGGTGACCGTCTTCCTGGTCGAGCAGAACGCTTTCCACGCACTGCGCCTTGCCCATCGCGCCTATGTCATGCAGACCGGCCGCATCACGCTCGCCGGCACCGGCCGCGAGCTGCTGGCCAATCCCGAAGTGCGTGCCGCCTATCTCGAGGGAGGGCGATGATGGCGGCGCTGCTGGGCGCGAGCGCGGCCAGCTTCCTCGGCCTCACCCTGCTGCTCTTCGGCGCCGCCGCGGTGGCGACCGGGCGCGCGCTGGCGCGCAGCTGGCGGCCGCTCTGGCAGGCGCTGCCCTACGCGGCGCTGCTCGCCGTCGCCGACCGGTTCCTGCTCTACGCGCTCTTCGGCGGCGAGCTGCTGTCGGCGAGCGGCTACGCCATCGCCGCGTCGATCCTGCTGCTCGTCACGCTTCTCGGCTATCGCGCGACCCAGGCGCGCCTCATGGTGCGGCAATATCCCTGGCTCTACGAGAAAGCCGGTCCGCTCGGCTGGCGCGAACGGCGCTGAGCCGGCACGGGACGGGAGGCCGCTGGAGCGCAAGGCCGATGCGCGCGGCCGGCGCCCCTGCTAGAGTTCGCGCGGTTGGAGAGGGAGCTCGCTGCCATGAAGAGAATCGTCGTGCTGGCCGTTGCGGCGCTTGCCGCCGCGCTCGCCGCCGGCCCCGCCGGGGCGGCCGAGCTCAAGGTCGCCGTGGTCGGGCCGATCACCGGGGAGTACGCCGCCTTCGGCGAGCAGATGCGGCGCGGCGCCGACATGGCGGTCAAGGACATCAACGCCAGGGGCGGCGTGCTCGGTCGCCAGCTCAAGCTCTATGTCGGCGACGATGCCTGCGACCCGAAGCAGGCGGTCGCGGTCGCCAACGAGATGGCGAATGACGGGGTGCTGTTCGTCGACGGCCATTACTGCTCGGGCTCGTCGATCCCCGCTTCGGCCGTCTACAACGAGAACGGCATCCTCGAGATCTCGCCGGCCTCGACCAACCCGGCCTTCACCGACGACCCCGCCAAGAAGGGCTGGAACGACATCTTCCGCATCTGCGGCCGCGACGACGCGCAGGGCCGCGTCGCCGGCCACTACATCGTCGAGCACTACAAGGGCAAGCCGGTGGCGATCCTGGACGACAAGTCGGCCTATGGCAAAGGCCTCGCCGACGAGACCAAGAAAGCGATGAATGCGGCCGGCATGCAGGAGGCGATGGACGAATCGACCAACGCCGACGACAAGGACTTCTCGGCGCTGATCAGCAAGATGAAGGAGGCGCATATCGCGCTGATCTATCTCGGCGGCTATCACACCGAGGCCGGCCTGCTGGTGCGGCAGGCGCACGAGCAGGGGCTCAACGCGCCGCTGATGGCCGGCGACGCGCTCGCCACCGACGAGTTCTGGACGATCACCGGTCCCGCCGGCGAAGGCTCGCTCATGACCTTCCCGCCCGAGCCGCGCAACATGCCGACGGCGCAAGCGGTGGTGAAGGAGTTCCGCGCCCAGGGCTACGAGCCCGAGGGCTACACGCTCTTCACCTATGCGGCGATGCAGGTCTATGCCCAGGCGGTGGCGCTGGCGAAGACCGACAAGCTCGACGAGGTTTCGAAGGCGATGCACGGCCACAAGTTCGACACCGTCATCGGCACCGTCGGCTTCGATCAGAAGGGCGACGTGGTCGGGCCCAACTACGTCGTCTACACCTGGCACAACGGCCAGCGGGTCGAGCTGAAGCAGTAGGCTCCGGCGGCCGGACGATTACCTCGGGAGTAATTGTCCTGGGCGCGGCGGGGCGGCAGAGTGGGTCCCCGCCAGCAGGGAGGGAGCCATGACCGATCTCGAGCGCCTGCAGCAGAGCCCGCTGCCTTTCGCGGCCCTGCTCGGCATCCGCTATCTCAGCGCCGGCAAGGAGCGGGTGACGGCGGAGCTCGCCGTTCGCGATGAGCTCTGCACCCGGCCGGCGGTGCTGCATGGCGGTGCGATCATGGCTTTCGCCGATACCCTCGGCGCCGCCGCCACGATGCTGAACCTGCCGGAAGGCGCCGGCACCACCACCATCGAATCCAAGACCAATTTCCTCGCGCCGGCGCCGGTCGGTGGCACGGTGCTGGGCGAGACCACGCCGGTCCATCGCGGCAAGCGCACCATGGTCTGGCAGACCCGGATCAGCACCGCCGAAGGCCGCCTGGTGGCGCTGGTGACGCAGACGCAGATGGTGCTGGAGCCCAAGGCGCGGTGAGGCAGCCCGGCGGCAGCTTCGGCGAGCGGCTGCGCTGGTGGCGCGACCGGCGCGGCCTGTCGCAGCTCGACCTCGCCGGCACCGCCGACACCTCGCAGCGTCATGTCAGCTTTCTCGAGTCCGGCCGCACCGGCCCCAGCCGCGACATGGTGCTGCGCCTCTGCGCCGCGCTCGACGTGCCGCTGCGCCAGCAGAATGCGCTGCTGCTCGCCGCCGGCTATGCGCCGGCCTGGCGCGAAAGCGATCTCGCCGCGCCCGAGCTCGCCAAGGTGAACGCCGCGCTCGATTTCATGCTGGCGCAGCAGGAGCCTTATCCGGCGTTCGTCGTCGACCGGCGCTGGAATCTGCTGCGCGCCAACGAGGCCGCCGGCGGCTTCGTCGCCTTCCTGCTCGGCGCGGCGCCGGCGGGGCCGGTCAATCTCGCCGAAGCGCTGGTCTCGCCCCAGGGGCTCAGGCCGCTGATCGTCAATTGGGACGAGGTGGCGCTCTATTTCCTGCGCGGCGTGCAGGCGGACGCGATCGCCGACGGCACCGAGGAGACGGCGTCGCAGCTGGAGCGGCTGATGGCGGTCCCGGGATTGCCGGCGCTGTCGCAGGCGCTGCCGCCGGGCGACGCGCGGGCGCCGGTGCTCGCCATCCATTTCCGCAAGGGCGAGACCTCGCTGCGGCTTTTCACCACCATCGCCACCTTGGGCACGGCGCTCGACGTCACCGCCCAGGAGATCCGCATCGAATGCTTCTTCCCCGCCGACGACGCGACGGCGCGGTTCCTCAAAGACCGGGCGGCGGCGCGGTAGGGTCGTTGCCGCCGCTCGGCACCGGCGATCCGCGTTCGCAGGGGCGACGGCAGAAGGCGCTGGGACGCAATCGGAATCCCCGCCTGCGGCCGACCGATTACTCCGCGGCGGCGCGAGCCGGGACGGCGTTGAGCACTTCGGCGGCGGCCGCGGCGACCGCGGTGCCTTCAAAGAAGCGCGGGTTCTGTGAACCCCAAAGCCGCACGGCGTTGGCGAAGGTGAAGTCGCGGAAATCCTCCGCGGTGATGAAGCCCTCCTCCACCAGCTCGTACGCCTCGGGCACCGGGGTCAGCATGTCCGGCACGTCGAAATGCCCGATGTCGGAGCTGAAGATGGCGTTGATGCGGGCGCCGAAGGGGTTGGCGCGGCCGAAGGCGGTGACGTTCATGCGGTCGTCGGCCTCGCAGCCGAAATAGAACGGCTTGGCGTAAAGCGCGATCCAGTCCTCTTTGCGGGCGATCTCGCACGCCGCGAAATCGTCGAGCACCGGGACGCCGCCGGTGAGCGAATCCTCGGCGAGACTGGGCCAGCCGTCACGCCTCGCCAGCTCGGCGGCGATGTCGTCATAGCCGTATTTGTCGACGAGGCTCTTGAGCAGCGTGCGGTCGAGCTTCCGCGGATCCATATAGGCGATGCCCGCGGCGCCGCGCCGCTCCCAATGCTCGATCAAATCGGCGAACAGCTGACAGCCCCAGCCGACGCCGCCTTCGAGGAAGGCGAAGCGCAGGTCGGGGAAGCGCCGCGTCACGCCGCCGAGGAACAGCGCCTTGGCGACGGCGTGGCCGGCGGCGGCGAAATGGCCGATATGGTTGTAGGTAAAATTGCTGGGCGAGTTGCGCAGCCCGAAACTGCGCCCGCCGGTATGGAATGTGGGCGCGATGCCGAGCTCGCGGCATTTCTGCCAAACCGCGTCGTAGTCGTAGGCGCTGTCGAGGCCGAACTGGTCATAGGTCACGGTGAAGCGCGCCATCGCGGGATCGACACCCTCGGCCGCGGGGATGCGGCGGGCGATGCTGCTGCCGAACATGCCGACCTTGGCGCCGAGCTCTTTCGTCACGAACTCGAGTTCGGCGATCGCCTCGTCGGGCGTGTGCATCGGAATGACCGCGGCGGGGGTCAGCCGATCGCCGAGCTTGTCGAAATACTCCGCGGTGACGATGTTGAAGCCGCGGATCACGGCGCGCCGGGTCTCGTCGTCGGCGATGCGCGGGATGCTGAGCCCGCCGGTCGGGTAGACGACGCCGAAATCGATGCCGAGCTCGTCGAGCCGGTCATAAAGCAGGCGCGGCATCATCGCCGTGGCGCGGTCGCGGGTGTTGGTGGATTGGCGCGTCCAATAGCCTTCCATGCCGATGCCGCGCTGCTGGCGCTCGGCGAGCGACAGGCTCAGCGCGTCGGGGATCCGCCGTTGGCTGACGCGGAATCCGTCGGCCGCCTTGTCGCCGGCGACCTTGCGCATCCGCTCGGCGAACACCGGCGTGTACTCGACCCAATGGCCGTCGGCATCGATGATGGGATGCTTGAGACCGGCACGGATTTCCGCGGCACTGCGATGAGAGCTCATGCTCGCCTCCAGGGTCACAGCTCGCGACATGGCCGTCTGAAGCGCCCGTGGGCGTCGCCGACGGCCGGATGTCATGCTTATGTTTTCTGCCGCGGCGCGTTCCGGCTCTGCGGCAGCCTCCCTCCGCGCCTTCTTGCCTGGCTGAAGGCGCAGCTCTTCTGCTGATACGTTAACGCCTTCGCCGTGCGCGCGCAACGAAACGCGTCCGGCGACCTCCTTCACGCGGATCGACGCCCGGCGCGCATTTGACCGCGCCGCGGAACCGGAATAGCCTTTTCGCCAATCGCCGCAGCGAGCGGCGAGGGAGGAAAACGTGACCAGGGCGCGCGATCGCGAGGATTTGACCCGGGTCGGACCGGGTACCGTGATGGGCGAGTTCATGCGGCAATACTGGATCCCGGCCGCCTTGTCCTCGGAGCTTGCCGTCGATGGCGATCCGATGCGGCTCCTGCTGCTCGGCGAGAAGCTCATCGCCTTCCGCGACAGCGCCGGGCGGGTAGGGGTGATGGACCAGCGCTGTCCCCATCGCTGCGCCTCGCTGTTCCTCGGCCGCAACGAGCAGCATGGACTGCGTTGCGTCTATCACGGTTGGAAGTTCGACGTGACCGGCCAGTGCGTCGACATGCCGAGCGTCCCGCCGGAGCAGGATTTCAAGCACAAGGTCAAGGCGAAGGCCTATCGCGCGGTGGAACGCAGCGGGCTTGTCTGGGTCTATATGGGGACCCGCGCCGAAGCGCCGCCGCTGCCGGCGATCGAAGTCTCGCTGCTGCCCGCGGCGGAAATGACGCAGGAGCTGGTGCAGCGCCGCTGCAACTGGCTGCAGGCGCTCGAAGGCGAGATCGATACCGCGCATTTCGGCTTCCTCCACATGGGCAGCGTCGATATCGACGAGCTCGATCCCGCCGACCCCTTGCGCTACACCATCCTGAACCGGACGCCCGACTATCACGTCGCCGACGCGCCCTGGGGCACCACCTATGCCGCGTTCCGTCCGGCGGATGCGGGACAGACCTACTGGCGCGTCGCCAATTTCCTGTTCCCATTCTGGTCGCAGACGCCGGCCGGCGCGTTCCCGACCCATGTCGGCGCGCGCGCCTGGGTGCCGATGGACGATGAGCACACAATGTTCGTGCATCTCCATTGGAAGGCGTCGTCGCCCTCGGTTCCCCTGGTCAGGCGCGACGGCACCTCGCCGCTGCATGTAACGCGGAAGCATGACTACCTGCCGAACGACACCGGCTGGTACGGGCGCTGGCGGCTTCGCGCCAACGAGGACAATGACTGGCGGATCGACCGCGCGGCGCAGCGCGACGGGCGCAGCTACACCGGCATCGGCAACATTCATCTCCAGGATCAGGCGATCACCGAGAGCATGGGCGGGATCATCGACCACGAGCTCGAGCATCTCGGGCCCTCTGACCGCATGATCACCCGCACGCGCCGCCGGCTGCTCCAGGCGGCGCGCGCCTGGCGCGACGGCGCCGTGCCGCCTCTGGTCGACGATCCCATGATCTACTTCACTGCGCGCAGCGGCTTCTTCCTCAGCGAAGCGCGGCTCGACTGGCGCGAGGCCTATGCGCGCCAAGTCGCGGCGGCGGCGCGGCCGGTGCGGTTGCCGCTGGCGGCCGAGTAGGGCGGCTCAGAGCGCCGCGCGCTCGAGCTCGCCGCGGCTTGCCATGCGCGGATCGGGACGGCTGCCCCAGCTGTCGAAGAATTCTGGGCCGGGCGGCAGCGTGCGCGGGGCGCGCGGCGCGTGCTCGGGGAACCGCTCCATGCCGAAGCTGTACTCGACGGTCATGCCGTCGGGATCGAGCCAGTAGAGGAACACGCTGCCCGAGGCGGGATGGCGGCCGGGTCCGTAGACGATCGGCACCTCGGCCCCCCTGAGGCGATGCAGAGCGCGGCCGATATCGTCGATCTCCGTCACCATGAAGTTGACGTGATGCCAGCCATTCTGCGCCGCGTTGCCGACGCCGAAGCCGTGATGGTACGGGTTGGGAAAGCAGCGGAAGAAGGCGATCGCCTCGCCGATCGCATCGGACTCCGCGAAATTGAGCACCTCGCGCAGGAATTGCGTGACGGCGTGGAAATGCGCGGTGCGGATCACCGCATGGCCGAGGCGCTGAATGCGGGCGACGCTCGGGCGGAATTCGTAGGGGCGGGTCTCGGCCGGGCGATAGAACTCGAAGGTGACGCCGCTGTCGGGCTCGACCATGCGGGTGACGCGCCCGAGTTGGCGGCGCCGGCATTCCTCCGCCGCGACCTCGCGCCAGGCGACGCCATGCGCGGCGAGGCGGCCGTGCAGGCGCTCGAACTGCGCTTCGTCCTCGAGCATCCAGCCGATGCGCTTCAGCCCCGGCCGCGCGGCCCGGTGCAGCACGAGATTGTGGTGGTCGGCATCGCAGCGCAGCAGCGCCTCGCCCTGGGCGCCCTCGCCGACGAATTCGAGGCCGACCATCCGCTCGTAGAAATCGCGCGAGCGGGCGAGGTCGGTGACGTTGAGTTCGACATAGCCGAGCTTCTTGTAGCGGATCATGGCGTTCTCCCTCCGGCCGCTCATCCCGGAGCCTGCGGCGCGGTGGGCGCGTCGCCGGCGATGGTGGTGCGGCGCATGTCGCGGGGTTCGGTCTCGTCGAAGCGCCGCACCCGGTGCATGGTCTGGCGGTTGTCCCACATGACGAGGTCGAACGGCCGCCATTCGTGGACATGGACGAAGGGCGGCGCCGTCGCATGCTCGGTGAGATCGCGCAGGAAGGCGCGCGCTTCCGGCACCGGCCAGCCGATGATCGCCCCGGCATGGGCGGAGAGGAAGAGCGATTTGCGGCCGGTGGCGGGGTGCCGGCGCACCAGGCGCTGGCGCACCGGCCTGAACATGGCGCGCTCCTCGGCGCTAAGCTCGGTGAAGCCCAGCGCGCCGCGGGAATGAAGCAGCGAATGCTCGCAGACGAGTTCGTCGATGTCGGCCTGCGTCGCCGCGTCGAGCCCGTCATAGGCGGCGCGCATGTCGGCGAACTCGGTGTTGCCGCCGCGCCGCGCAACGGTGCGCGCCGAGAGCAGCGAGTACTTCGCCGGGACGACGCGGTAGGAGCTGTCGGAGTGCCAGAGGCGGTTGCCGAGATTGAACATCCGCCGCCGATCGTCGCGCGCCAGCGGCCGCCCGTCCTGGTCGAGATTCGACACATCGATCATGCCGGGATCGAGGCGGCTCTGTTCGGGCTTGGCGATATGGCCGCCGGCCCCATGCTCGATCTCGCCGAAATGGCGGGTGAAGGCAAGCTGCCGCTCGTCGTCGAGCCGCTGGTCGCGGAAGACCAGGACAGCCAGTTCGTCGATCGCCGTCTGCAGCGCGGCGCGGTCCGTCGCGGCAAGCGGGCGGGCGAGGTCGAGGCCCGACGCCTCGCCGACGAAGCCCGGATGGATCTGGCGGATCGACACGGTCACCGGCACGCTCCCCGCTGAAACACGCGGTTCAGGCTAGCGCGCTGTCGGCGCCGCGTCACCCCGTCACGGACGGCCGCTATTTCTTGACCGCGGCGGCGCGCTTGCCCGCCTGGCGGCCGGTGCCGCGGCCGAGCCCGATCTTCTTGGCGAAGGCGGAGCGCTGCTGCGCGTAGTTCGGCGCGACCATGGGGTAGTCGGCCGG